>JAEUNN010000699.1 GCA_016791085.1 Rhodocyclaceae bacterium
GCGCGCCATCCCACAGCGCACAGCAAAATTCGCCGGTCAGGCGATCGGCAAAGCTTTCGCCCCAGCGCAGATAGGCCGGCCACAAAATGTCGCAGGCGCCGTCCGGCCCGGCGCCTGGGCCCCCGAGCAATTCGCGCCGCAGGTCGGGCAGATTGTGCAAGCGTCCCCAGAACAGCGCGGCCGCACCGCCACTGCCGCGCGTGCCATCGTGCCAGCACCGGCCGTCCTGCCCGGCATGGAAGTGCACGCTATCGAGGTCCAGGAACGTCGAATCGGCGCCGCCAAGTGTGGGCAGCTTGCCCGCCGCATCGCGCGGCGCCCCGGGGGCCTGCCACAGGACTCCGGCTATGCTCACGGCGTCCAGGCTCGCATCAAATTAAAACAGCGGGCATTGCCCGCTGCCTTGGATAGCAAGAACCCGGCTCAACTTCCACCGGTCGAGGTATCTGCCGAAACAACGGTGGAACCATCTTCCGCGTCGCGTGCATCGTGCCAGACCACCCTGGGGGCCTGCCATTCCAGAGTTGGCGCATCGGGCAGATGTTCCTGAATACCTTGTTCGTTTTGTGTGCCGTGCATGTGTTTAAAGCCCCCGGTCAATCATGCAATGCGTGAATTTTAGCCCCCGCCCGGTGACGACATTGCCATGGCCTGCGCAAAAATTCGCCTCGTCACCAGTACGCACCCGGATTGTGCCCAAACTCTGGCAGTTGCGCAAACTGGACACACCATGATTGCGCGCCGCGCCTGCAATGCCGGCCTAGTGGCAGGCTCCCGGCCGGCGCCGACGGGTGTGCGCACAGGCAGGCTGCGGCCCTGCCGCAGCCGGATGCTCAGGCTGCCGGAACCACAAAATTTTTCGCCGCGCGCCGCAGCCGCCGCGACGGCGTGTTACCGTAATGGCCGGTAGAGCCACAAGTCCTGCCCTGCCAAGAAGTACACCGGTACTCCACGAGCTTAAACCATTCAGGAGGAATCCCATGGCCGACCCATTCCTGGGACAGATCAGCATTTTTGCGTTCAACGCCGGCGGCGGACCACCCAGATCCTGGGCGTTCTGCGACGGGCAAACCCTGCCCATACAGCAGAATGCCGCGCTGTTTTCGCTGTTGGGGGTCAATTTCGGCGGCAACGGTACGACCACTTTTCAGTTGCCCAATCTGCAGGGCCGCCTGCCGCTGCACACGGGTGTGGATCGTTCCGGCACCGCCTGGCAGCTGGGTCAATCCGGCGGCGCGGCGACCACCACGCTGGGCGCCGCCAATCTGCCGCAGCACAGTCACACGCTGGCAGCCGTGAATGCGGCGGCCAATCAGAACTTTCCGTCGTCGGCGGCTCCGCCGAATCCGGGAACTTCGTACAACCTGGCGCAGCCCGCGGACGGAATCAATATTTACGCCGCCAGCGGATCCATCACCCAGTTCAACAGCAGTTGCGTCGGCAGCGCCGGCGGCGGCCAGCCGTTCAGCAATCTGCAGCCCTATCTCGCGCTGAATTTCTGCATCGCGCTCATGGGCATTTATCCGCCGCGCAACTGAAGGGGAAAAACATGGATCCATTCATCGGTGAAATCCGCATGTTCGGCGGCAACTATGCGCCGCAAAATTATGCCGTGTGCGGCGGACAGACCATCGCCATCAGTCAGAACGAGGCGCTTTTTTCGCTGCTGGGCACCATGTACGGCGGCGATGGGCAAACCACGTTCAATCTGCCCGACCTGCGCGGCCGCGCGCCCATGCACAGGCAGGCCAGCGGTTTTCCGCTCGCCAGTCAGGGCGGCAGCGAAACGGTCACGCTGACTGCGGCGAACATGCCGGCGCACACCCACAACTGGCAGGGCGTGAGCGATGTCGCCACGACCAATCAGCCGCAGAACAATCTGCTGGCTTCCGCGTCGGCGGGGAATTTCCTGTACGAGCCGTCCGCCACGATCAACAAGCTGGTGCCGATGGCGAGCAGTTCGGTGGGGCTTTATCCGCCAGCGCCGCCCGCTCCGCTGAGCAATATGCAGCCTTTCCTGGCCGTCACTTTCATCATCGCTCTGTACGGAATTTACCCGCAGGCAAGCTGAGCGCGGCCTGGTCTATCCAACGGCAAAGGAAATCAGAATGGACCCTTTCATCGGCGAAATCCGCATCCTGCCCTATACCTATGCGCCACAGGACTGGGCGGATTGCAGCGGCGCCATACTACCGATCAGCCAGAACACTGCGTTGTTTTCCGTGCTCGGGGTGTCGTTCGGCGGCGATGGCCGTACCAACTTCATGCTGCCCAACCTGCAGGGCGCGACGCCCCTGGGCACCGGCAACGGCCCGGGATTGAGCCCCCGCGTCGTGGGCGAACAAGGCGGCACGAATCAAAATACCTTGCAGGGCAGCAACCTGCCCCAGCATGGCCACACGCTCATGGCCGAGCGCGAAGCGACCGAATCATCCCTGGGTGGCGGCAACACGCTCGGCGCCTATATCGCGACCAACGCGTTCAAACCCATCTATAGCTCGAATGCCGCGCCGCTGGTGCCCATGGGCGCGGCCAGCATAGCCCCGGCCGGGCAGCCCGGCCCGCAGCCGGCAGCAAACATGCAGCCCTACCTGGTGTTGCGCTTCTGCATCGCCCTGCAGGGCGTGTATCCGGTCAGGTCCTGATGTTCCTCCCGCGTGGCCGGCCCGGACAGGCCGGCCACGCGGGACTGCGCGCATCCGGCGCGGCAGTAAAATGTCCGGCTGCCGGCATGGGCCTGGCGATCAAAGGAAACTGCACATGCAAAACGGCAAGCTGGAACTGCCCGGCAATCTGTCCATACGCCTTGCCGCCGCGGCGGACCGGGCCTTCATCGAGCAGCTCTACCATGCTTCCCGCGACGATTTGCGGCTGCTGCAGGCCGAACGCGATTTCGTCGAAGAACTGATTTCCATGCAGCAGAGCGCGCGCTCGGCCGCCTACGAAGAGCAATATCCCCAGGCCTGCAATTTCATCGTCGAGTACCTGTCCGAACCCGTAGGTCGCGTGCTGGTCGATTTCGGCCAGGCGCAGGTGCATGTGGTCGACATCGCATTCAGCCCCAAAGGCCGCGGCCAGGGTTACGGTGCGGCCGTCATGCGCGCGCTGCAACAGGCGTCGCGGCAAATCATGGTCCCCATGACCTTGTGGGTGCAGCGCAGCAAGCCGGGCTTGCGCAATTTTTATGCGGCGCTGGGCTTCCAGTCCGCCGGCGGTGACGCCATGAACGAACAACTGATCTGGATTCCCGACACCTTGGCCAACCAGGCCGCGCGCCCATGCTAGACCTAGCCAGCCTTACGCACGAAACTTTCCTGCCTTACGTCGGCCAGGCATTCACGGCCACCCTGCCGGGACGGCCCGAGGCCGGCCAGGTCGAACTGCGCCTGCTCGACGCCACGCCCATGGAGCGCTATCGCTCGCCCAAACTGCGCCGTACGCCCTTCAGCCTGCGCTTCCAGAGCCAGGAACGCGAGCAACACCTGCCGCAATCCACCTACCGCATCGAAAACCCCGGGTTCGGCTATATGGATGTGTTCGTGGTTCCGATCGAAAAGCTCGAAACGGGCTATGTCTATCAGATCGCGTTTACCTGAGCGGCCGTAAACCTCCTGCGTTTTCAAGGACTTCTTCGCATCAACCCGGCGCCGGCCGGGTGCTGTGCGACATTTCGGCATGCCTGGGCGCGGCCACCGCGCGCCCGCAAAATGGGATAATCGGGCATGCATTCCGAAGTCAAAGACGACAACTATTACGCGCTGCTCGGCATCCGCGGCAATGCTTCGGCCGAGGAAATCAAGCGCGCCTATCGCAAGCTCGCCATGGCCTGGCACCCGGACCGCAATACCGCACCGGCGGCCGAAGAAAAGTTCAAACGCATCCAGTACGCCTACGAAGTGCTGCGCGATCCGCCGCGGCGCGCCGAGTACGACCTCGCCACGCGCTACCGCTGGACCTATGTGCCGCCGGAAACCGAGGTAAAGGCCGAAGCGCCGCCATCTGATGCCGCGGCCGGCACTAAGCCCGGCGCCCGGTCCGCCCATACCGCGCAAGCCGAAGCAGCCGCGCCGGCTGCCGAGGCCGACCCCGCGCCGGCCGCCGATCCGCCCCCGCGCACGCGCAGCAAGCGCCCGGCGCGCGGCAAAACCGCCCGCGCGCCCGACGCGGACGCGGCAGCCGAAGCTGCCGGCGCCGACGATGCCGCGCCCGCGGCGGATGCGCCCGAGCGCCCCAGCGCCGGTGACGTGACGCGGCGCTTGTGGATTACGCTGGAACAGCATCTGCACGGTTACCGCGCAAAGCTAAAGATTACGCGCGCCGAATTTTGCAAGATTTGCGACGGCAGCGGCGTCGCCGACCCCACGCCGATTCCGTGCCGCAAGTGCGAAGGTAGCGGCGAAATACGCAAAACCGGCTTCGGATTCTTTTTTTCCCTGCGCACCACGGTCGAAATTTGCCCGGATTGTGAAGGCAAGGGCGCGCTGCCGCCAAAATGCGGCGAATGCGGCGGCACCGGCACCGAAGTGCCGAAATCCGGCCTGCTGCATTTCGACGTGCCGCCGGGCGTGCGCCTGGATGCGCCGCTGCGCGTGCGCGGCTACGGCAAGGCGCCGCGCCGCCATGAGCGCGCAGGCGACCTGCTGGTGGAACTGCAATTGGCCACCCACCCCTTGTTCGAGCCGGACTTTCCGCACCTAAAGCTCAAAATGCCCATCAGCGGCGCGCGCGCCCTGGCCGGCGGCGAAATTCAGGTGCCCACGCTGGAAGGCGAATTGCCCGCGCGGGTGCCGGCCGGCGCCGGCGACGGCGCGGAAATCCTGTTGGCCGGACATGGGCTATTGCAGGATCCCGGCAGCCACAAGCGCGGCGACCTCAAAGTGCAGTTGCAGGTGGTATGGCCGGGCGAATTCACGGCCGAACAGCTTGCGCTGCTCGAACAGCTGGATCGCAGCCTGCTCGCCGACGCCAGCGCCATGGCGGCTTTCGCGGCCTGGCAGGAACGCCGCGACAACGCCCGCCAAGCCGCGCACAAGGGCGGCGCGGCGCACTGACGCGGCGTCACGGCGACATCCGCGCTGCAGCCGCCTGGCCGCAGGGCCCGGACGCGGCCAGCGCGCCGGCCGCTCAGGCCGCGAGAAAGCGCTCGACCACGGGCGCGACTTCTTTTGCCCGCGTCATCAGGAACAAATGTCCGTCGTCGATCACGAATAACTCGGATTTGGGGATGCGCGCGGCCAGAATTCTGGCGTTCATGAGCGGCACGATGGGGTCGTCGTCGCCGTGCATGACCAGGGTGGGCTGGCGCAGCGAGCCCAGCCAGAAAAAGCTGGTCCAGCCCCATACCGCGAACAGCTGATACAGGTAGCCGCGCCCCTGCGGCGAGCGCATGTGGCGGGCGTGTTCGCGCAACAGTTCAGGGTCGCGGCGGTAGCGGCCGCCATACAGATCGCCGCCCACGCGGTGCAGGTATTCCGGGTCCTTGTAGCGGCGCGGGGCGATCATTTTGCTGAGCGCCGACATGCGGCCCGGCACCATGACCGCGCCGGACGACGTGGACGCCAGCACCAGACGCCGGCAGCGATGGCGAAACTGATGTGCGAACTGCTGCGCCAGCGCGCCGCCCCAGGACACGCCCAGCACGTCTATTTCGCCCGCATAGCCCAGCTGGCGCATGAGCCGGTCGGCCAGCAGCGCCAGCGACGTGAACCGATAGGGCAATCGCGGCGCGGTCGAGCCGCCCAGGCCCGGCACGTCGAAAATCACCAGTTCGACGTCTTGCAGCGCGGCGGCAAACGGCTCGACCAGTTCCAGGTTGGCGCCTATTCCGTTGAACATGAGCAAAGGCGGACGGTCCGTCCGGCCGCGCCGTATGCCGACGCGCAGGTCCTGATCAGCCACGGCGATATTGAGTATTTCCAGGACCGGGACGGGTTCGCCGTGTGCTGACGCAGTCATGACTTTGCCTCTTGCCGCGGCCTTAGGGCTTGGGCTGCAGCAGGGTTTTGACTTCCTGCAGGTTTTGCTGCACGCGCTCGGCCATCCGCGCGAACGCATCGGTCTGGCTTTTGCTCGCCACTTCGGCCAGTTCGCGCATGCTTGCGAACGTGCGCTGCAGGACCTGTTGCACGGCCAGGGTGGGAGCGGCCGCGCCGGAGCTGGACAGTTGCTGCGCCAGGGTTTGCAATTCCTGCATGGCCGATTGCAGCATTTCGGCCTGTTTCCGGCCCAGCGCCTGCATGTCTTCTAGCGCGCTGCGATTGGCGGCGGCCAGCGCTTGCAGGTCCTCGCGGCGCGCTTCCAGGACAGCACCCAAATCCACGCCGGGCAGTTTGAATTGTTCCACGAGCTTGCCGAAGTCGCCCATCAGACCGGCGGGCGCGGCTTGATCCGCATTGGCTTTGGTCACGCTGTGTTACCTCCGTTTGAAAGTGCTGCCGCAACGGCTGCGTGCGGCGTTTGGTTGTTTGCCCTGGGTGGGACAAGGTGACGCAGGAGCCCCGTCATCGACCCGCAATCCACCCGAACTGGTTGACGCGGCATTGGTCGGGCTACGCAAACTCACCCGAATTGGTGCGCCTACGGCTCGACCACATAAGTGCCCGGCGCCGGCGCCCCGGGTTTGTAGCGTTCATTACCCAGTGCTTGAGGTGCCGGCCGTCGTTCGCCCGAGCGCGCGGCCAGCCACTGCCGCCAGTGCTCCCACCAACTGCCGCTCATGGGCGTGGCAGCGGCCAGCCACTGTTCGGCTTGTTCCGGCGCTTGCGTATTCAGGTAGAACTTCGCCTTGGCATTGCCGGGCGGATTGATGAGGCTCTGGATGTGCCCGCTGGAACTCAACACGAATTCCGTATTGCCGCCGTAACGGCGCGCCGAGTCATAGACGCCCTTCCAGGGCGTGATGTGGTCGGTCAGCCCGGCTACCACGTATTTGTCGCAGTCGATTTTGCCCAGGTCGATAGGCGTGCCCAATATCGTGAGCGCGCCGGGTTCCGTGAGCAGGTTATGCACGAATATATCGAGCAACTGGGCGTGAAATCTGGCCGGCAGCCGCGTGCTGTCGTTGTTCCAGTAAAGGATGTCGAAAGTCGGCGGCCGGTTGCCCATCAGATAGTTATTGACCCAGTAATTCCACACCAGGTCGTTGGGCCGCATCCAGGCGAATACGCGCCCCATTTCCTGCCCTTCCAGCACGCCTTTCATGGCGGAATTCTGTTTCGCCGCGGCGATGGCATCCGGCGTGGTGAACATGCCCAGTTGCGAATCGGCGCGGCTATCCAGCACGGCCACCATGGCGGTGGCGGCATGCACCAGGCGCTGGCCCTTGGCCGCCAGATGCGCGAGCAGCGCGGAAGCCGTCATGGCACCGGAACAGGCGCCGTGCACATTGATGTCGGCGCTGCCGCTAATGTCGCGTACCGCAGCGATGGCTTCGAGCAATGCGCCGACATAAGCCTGCATGTCCCAGTCGCGCTGTGCGGCGGTCGGGTTGCGCCAACTGACCGCGTATACCTGATAGCCGGCATTGACCAGAAATTCCACGATGCTTTTGCCCGGCGACAGGTCGAACACGTAAAACTTGTTCACCTGCGGCGGCACGATCAAATGCGGCCGTGCATACACCTCGGGCGTGGCGGGCCGGTACTGGATCAATTCCAGCATGTCGTTCTGAAACACCACCGCGCCGGGCGAGGCGGCGATATTCGCGCCGACCTGGAATGCGGTTTTATCCACCTGCGCCGGCATGCCATGGTTTTTCACCATGTCGGCCAGCATGTTCTGCACACCGGATACCAGGCTCGCGCCGCCCGATTCGATCACGCGCTTCAAGGCCGCCGGATTGCCCAGCAGCGTATTGGTGGGCGCGAGCGCATCGGTAAGCAGCGACACCACGAAACTGGCGCGCTCCCTGGATTTCGTGTCCAGCGCGGAACGCTCGACAAAACCGCCCAGCGCCTTGCTCCAGGCCAGATAGCCCTGCAGGTAGGCGCGGTAAAACGGATTGTCCTGCCAGGCGCTATCGTTGAAGCGCTTGTCGCCTGGCGGCAGGGCGGATTTGGCGTTGCCGCACAGCACGGCGATCAGTTCGCGCGCCAGCGCGGCTTCCTGCTCCAGCACCAGCATGGGCTCGCGGAGGCCCTGCGCGCCGATCTGGCCGGCCGCGGCCAGGATGTCCTGCGGCCGCAATCCAACGAAAGGATTGGGCCCCGCAATACCCTCCGCGGCACGTGCCGATAGTTCGCCGGCCGCTGCGGGCGTTGCTTGGTCCCGGTCTGACGACATGATGCGCCTCCTTTACCTGTCCGGTCAGGCTATGAGCAGGGCGAGCGCCTGCGCGATGAGCGCCGGCTTGTCCTTGCCTTCGATTTCCACGCTGTTTTCGGTGGTGACCAATATGCGGCCGCCACCCTTGTTTTCTGCGGCGATGAGCTTGATGCGCGTGCGCACGCGTGAGCCGGCCACCACCGGCGCCAGGAAGCGCACGCGGTCCAGCCCGTAATTGAGTGCCTGGCCGATACCCCAGGGCGCGACGAAAACTTCCAGCGCGGCCGGCGCAAGCATGGCCAGCGTTAGGTAGCCGTGCGCGATGGTGGCGCCGTACGGACTTTCGCGGCCGGCGCGTTCGGCATCGACATGAATCCACTGGTTATCGCCGGTGCTCGCGGCGAACTGGTCGATGCGCGACTGGTCGATTTCGGTCCACGACGATACGCCCAGTTCCTGGCCTATCGCCTGCTCTATCCTGACCGCGAGCGGCAGGTTCTGGTCATTCATACGAGTGTTCCCTGGCTGGCTGATTGCGTTTGCCCGCACGCGTACGCCTGCGGACGGCGTGCATGGGCGGGCGCTGCAAACCTGCGGCGCACGGGCGCGCGGGAAACCCCGCGGCCATGGCCGCGGAGCGCCCAGGCGTTCCGCTGCCCGGCCGCTCGCGGGCCTCTGCCCCTGCCCGGCATGCGCGCCGCCCCGGCCATGCAGGCGGGGTGGCGCATCGCATTGCGTGCCTTATTCGGCGTCCTGATAGAGCTCGCGCAACAGCTTCTTGTTCATTTTGCCGACGCTGGTCTTTTCCAGCGACTTCACGAATATCACCTTGTCAGGCACGGCAAATTTGGAAATCAGGCCGCGCTCGGCATAGTCCTTGACGTGCTCGCGCAGGGCTTTTCTGTCCGCCGTGTCGTCGTGCCCTTCTTTCAGCACCACCAGCACCATGGGCCGCTCGCCCCACTTGGCATCCTTGACCCCGATCACGGCCGATTCGCTGACCGCCGGATGGCGCGAAATCACGTCTTCCAGTTCCAGCGACGACACCCACTCGCCGCCGGTCTTGATCACGTCCTTGATGCGGTCGGTAATCGTCAGATAGCCTTCCGAATCGATCACGCCTATGTCGTTGGTGTGGAGATAGCCGCCTTCCCACAGCGCTTCGGACGCTTCCGGGTTCCTGTAATAACCCTGCGTGAGCCAGGGCGCGCGCACCACGATTTCGCCCGCGGCCTTGCCGTCGTGCGGCACTTCGCGCATGTTGTCGCCGACCACGCGCAAATTCACGAGCGGCACCGGCAGCCCGGCTTTGGTGCGGTAATCGAGTTCGCGCGCCTGGTCGCCCTGCAGTTCGGTCTTGAGTTGCGCGAGCGACAGGATGGGGCAGGTTTCGGACATGCCGTAGCCGGTAAATACGTCTATGCCGCGCCCCAGCGCCACCTGGGCCAGGCCTTTGGGCAGGGCCGAGCCGCCTATGATGACTTTCCAGCCGCGCAAGTCGATGTCGTGCGACACCGGACTGCCGAGCAGCATGTGCATGATGGTGGGCACGCAATGCGAAAACGTGACCTTCTCGCGCTTGATCAGTGCGAGCAGCGTGTCCGGCGTGTAGCGGCCCGGATAGACCTGCTTCAGGCACATCGAGGTGGCGACGAAAGGCAGGCCCCAGGCATGCACGTGGAACATGGGCGTGATCGGCATATACACGTCGTCGCGGTGCAGGCGGCCCTGCGCGGCCGGCCCGCCCAGCGCCGCCGACAAGGCCAGCGTGTGCAGCACCAGTTGCCGGTGGCTGAAAAACACACCTTTGGGCAGGCCCGTGGTGCCGCTGGTATAGAAGGTGGTGGCACGCGTGTTTTCGTCGAAATCGTGGAATTCGAAATCCGGCGACTTGCCGTGCAGCAGCGCCTCATATTCGGCGTCGAAACCCAGGGGCGGTGCGAGCTCGCCCGGCACGTCGTGCAGCAGCACGAATTTCTGCACGGTTTCGAGCTTGTCGCGGATGCTGTCCAGCACCGGCAGGAATTCGCTATTCACCAGCAGCACCTTGGCGCCGCAGTGATTCAGCGTGTACAGGATTTGGTCCGGCGACAGGCGCACATTGGTGGTCATGAGCACCGCGCCCATCATGGGCACGGCGAAATAGCATTCCAGGTAGCGATGGCTGTCCCAGTCCATGACCGCCACCGTATCGCCGTGTTCCACGCCCAGCGTGGATAGCGCGGTGGCGAGCTGGCCGATGCGCTGACCCAGCGTCCAGTAGTTGTAGCGCTTGATGTCGCGATAGACGATTTCCTGCTCGGGGTTGATGGCGAGCGGCGCATGCAGCAGCTGTTTTATGAGCAGCGGATACGCATAGGCCGAGGGCGCCTTTTCGATCAGATTGCCCGGGTAGGTGGTGGTCATGAACAAGTCTCCCTTGCGTTGTTTGAAATAACCGGCGTGCGCGTATGCGCGCGCTCAGAACTGCTGTTCGGCCAGCGCCATGGCAGCCGCGCCGCTGTAGAGCACAGCGTGGCGCAGACCCGCCGCCTGAGCCAGATAGGTGTCGGCATAGAAGCGCGCGGTGGCGATCTTGGCGCTCAGGAACGCGCTCGTTTCCGTGCCCGCGCCGAGGCGCTGCTGCGCGATCAGCGCGGCTCGCGCCAGTTGCCAGCCGCCGCACAAAATGCCGGCCAGCTTGAGGAAAGGCACGGCGCCGGCATGCACGGCCAGCGTGTCGCTGCGGAAGTTCGCGACTATCCAGTCCACACAGCCCGTGAATGCCGCGACGGCGTCGTTCAAGGCGCGGCCGATGGCCTGCAGGCCGCCGTCCGGCGCGGTGCTCAGCTGATCGGCGAGCAGCCGTATTCGTGCCGCCAGTGCGCGCGCGGTGTTGCCGCCTTCACGCGCAATCTTGCGGCCTATCAGGTCATTCGCCTGAATGCCGGTGGTGCCCTCGTAAATGGTCGTGATGCGCGCATCGCGCAAATACTGCGCGGCACCGGTTTCTTCCACGTAACCCATGCCGCCATGCACCTGTATGCCGAGGTTGGCCACCTCTATGCCGGCTTCGGTGGCCCAGCCCTTGTGGATGGGCATCATGAAATCCGCGAACGCTCGCGCTTCATCCCGCGCCGCCGGGTCCGCGTCGCGATGCGCGCGGTCCAGCGCCGCGCCCACCACGTAGGCCAGCGCGCGCGTGGATTCGGTGAGCGCCTTCATGCTCATGAGCATGCGGCGCACGTCCGGATGGTGGATGATGGACACCGGTTGGCCGCCCGGATGGGCCAAATCCTTGCCCTGGATGCGCTCTCTGGCATAGGCCAGGGCGTGCTGGTAGGCGCGCCCGGAAATTGCCACGCCCTGCAGGCCGACCGCGTAGCGCGCCTCGTTCATCATCACGAACATGTATTCGAGGCCGCGGTGCAGCTCGCCCACCAGGTAGCCGGTGGCGCCGTCATCGTCGCCATAGGCCAGCACCGCGGTCGGGCTGCCGTGTATGCCCAGCTTGTGCTCTATGGAAACGCAGCGCACGTCATTGCGGCGGCCCAGGCTGCCATCCGCATTGACCAGAAATTTGGGCACCACGAACAGCGAAATGCCTTTCACTCCTTCGGGCGCGTCCGGCGTGCGGGCCAGCACCAGGTGGATGATGTTGTCCGCCATGTCGTGTTCGCCGTGGGTGATGAAAATTTTCTGGCCGTAAATGCGGTAGTGCCCGCCCTGCGGCAGCGCGCGCGTGCGGATCAGACCGAGGTCGGAACCGGCCTGCGGTTCGGTCAGATTCATGGTGCCGGTCCAGCTGCCGGCCACCATGTTCGGCAGGTAGGTCTGTTTCTGCTGCGCCGAGCCATAACGCAGCAGGGCTTCGACGGCGCCCCCGGTGAGCAGCGAACACAGCGAAAAACCCAGATTGGCGGCCATGACCATTTCCATGACCGGCGCGGCGACCAGTTTGGGCAAACCCTGACCGCCATATTGCTGCGGGAAATTGAGGCCGTTCCAGCCGCCGTCGATAAACTGCCGGTAGGCGTCCTTGTACCCTGCCGGCGTGCGCACCTTGTAGCCGTCCTCGAGCTTGCAACCTTCCGCGTCGCCCGGCCGGTTGAGCGGCGCCAGCACGCCGGCGCTCAGTCTGGCGGCTTCATCCAGAATCGCATCGACCAGTTCCGGCGTGGCATCCTCGCAACCCGGCAGTTCCGCGATGCGGTCCAGCCCGGCCAGGTCGTGCAGCGCGAAGCGCATGTC
>JAEUNN010000722.1 GCA_016791085.1 Rhodocyclaceae bacterium
GTGGCTGCTCGCCATCATGCATAACCTGTTCGAAAATCAGCGCCGCGCGGCCTGGCGCCAGGTCGATGCGGAACAGGCGCTGGCGGACCTGGCCATCGCGCCGCAACAATGCGACGGGCTGGAACTGGCCGACCTGGCGCGTGCGCTGTACCGCCTGCCCGAGGACCAGCGCAGCGTGCTGCTGCTGGTTGCGCTCGAAGAACTGAGTTACGCAGAGGTGGCACAGGTGCTGGGCATACCCATGGGCACCGTCATGAGCCGTCTCGCACGTGCACGCGCGCGCCTCGCCCGGCTGCTGGAAGGCGAGGACGCCGCAAGCGGACTCAAGGTGGTGAAATGATCCGACCCGCCGACGAAGATTTGCACGCCCTGGCCGATGGGCGCCTCAGCGGCGACGCGAAACGCGCGGCCGAAGCCTGGATCGCCGCCAATCCGGACGATGCCGCCCGGGTCGCCGAGTGGCGCCGCCAGGCGCGCGCACTGCACGCATTGTTCGACCCGGTGTTGCAGGAATCCACTCCCGCGCGCCTGCTCGCAAAAGCCCGTCCGGCGCGCTGGCGCGCCGCCGCGGCGATGGGATGGGTGGTGTTGGGAACGGCGGTGGGATATGGCGTGCGCGGACTGTACCCGGCGCCTGGCGGGCCGGAAGTCGTATTGCAGCGCTCGGCGGCCGTGGCGCATGCCGTCTATGCGCCCGAAGTGCGCCACCCGGTCGAAGTGCCCGCCGAGCAGGAAGCACATCTGTCGGCATGGCTGTCCAAGCGCCTCGGCACCCCGATACGCGCGCCGCACCTGGCTGCGGCCGGCTACACGCTTTTGGGCGGGCGCCTGCTGCCGGCCGAAGGCGGCGGCAACGCGGCACAGTTCATGTATCAGTCGGACGCCGGCAGGCGCGTCACGCTCTACCTGCGCACGGGCGAAACAACGAATACCGGAGCGGCTTTCCGCTTCGCGCGCGAAAACAGTCTGGCGGTGTTCTACTGGGTCGAGGGCGGCACCGGCTATGCCTTGAGCGGCGCACTGGAACGCGAAGAACTGCTGCAACTGGCCAATCTGGCGTATCGGGAACTTGCCGGCGCGCGCTAAATTCCTGCGCGCGGCCGCCCCGTCATTTGCGGCGCACCGCCGGCCTGCGCGCGGCGCGCAGCGTGGCCAGCGCCGCTTCAAACTCGAATATGCCTATCTGCTGTTCCAGGCGGCGCGCATCGGCGCCCAACAGGGCATGCAGCTGGGCGGCATTGCGCGTCCATAGGTCGCAGGCTTCGTAAGCGCCGGCTTCCAGGCGGGACTCCAGCCTGTCCAGCAGCAGCTCGGCCGCCGCCGCATCCAGGGTGCCGGCAGCCACGGCGGGCGCCGCGGCATTCAGGTCCAGCGCACCTATCGCCGCCATGACGGGCGCCAGCGCACGGTCCAGCGCCGCCAGCGCGGCCAGACACTGGGTGTCCGGAGCCCCGCCGCGCAAGTCCGCCTCCAGCGCGGCCAGCGCATCGGCCGGGCCGCTCAGGCCGACCGCGGCCGCCGCGCCTTTGAGCGCGTGGGCCAGCGCGCGCGCCTCGGCCCGGTCGCCTGCCGCCAGGTGGCGCGCGATATGTTCGGTGTCCTTGCCGTGCGCCTCGGCAA
>JAEUNN010000761.1 GCA_016791085.1 Rhodocyclaceae bacterium
TCGGGCTACGGCACTTACAGCGTGCTGTGGCAGATCGAACAGGCGCGCGCACTCGGGCTGCCTTACGTGTATCTGGGTTACTGGATACGCGACAGCCGCAAAATGGCCTACAAGCGCCTGTACCGTCCTCTGGAAGGCCGCATCAACGGCGTCTGGCGCGATCTCGCGGCGGACGAGATGGCCCCCTCGCCCGCACCCGCCGCCGCACCCGCCATCCTCAAACCCTGAGCGTCAGGCCGTACAATGCGCGCGCACCATCACACTGCGCGCCACACCGCGCCTCGACAACGCCATGGACGAATCCAGCATGCTGAATGAGCCAGTGCCGGACTTCGCGCTCGCCTCGACCGGCGCGAAAACTTTCCAGCTCGCCGCACAGCGCGGCAAGCCTTGTGTGCTGTACTTCTATCCCAAGGACAGCACCCCCGGTTGCACCACCGAAGCCGGCCAGTTCCGCGATCTGCACGCGCAATTTGCCGCCTGCGGCTGCGCAGTGTTCGGCATATCGCGCGACAGCATACGCTCGCACGAAAATTTCAAAGCCAAGCTGGAATTGCCTTTCGAGCTGTTGTCGGACCCGGACGAATCCGCCTGCGCCCTGTTCGGCGTCATGAAAATGAAAAACATGTACGGCAAACAGGTACGCGGCGTCGAGCGCAGCACCTTCGTGATCGACGCCGCCGGCGTGTTGCGTCGCGAGTGGCGCGGCGTCAAAGTGCCCGGCCACGCCGAAGAAGTGCTGCACTACGTGCAGTCCCTTTGATACTCCGCGCCCCTGCCCGATCGGCTATTCCAATGACCGCCAAGCGTAAAACAAAAGCCGCTCCGCAAACCAAGCTGTTCGTGCTCGACACTAACGTGCTCATGCACGATCCGACCAGCCTGTTTCGCTTCGAGGAGCACGACATTTTCGTGCCCATCATGACCCTCGAGGAACTCGACGCGAACAAGAAAGGCATGTCCGAAGTCGCGCGCAATGCGCGCCAGGCCAGCCGCTACATGGATGAAATCGTATCCGGTTCGGAACAGGACATCGCCGCCGGTATTTCACTCGCCGCGCCGTCGCGCGAACAGGCCACGGGCCGCCTGTTCCTGCAGACCGAAGCGATCACCGAAACTTTGCCGGCCGCGCTCCCCACCGCCAAGGCAGACAACCAGATCCTGGCTGTCGTGATGCACCTGCAGCAACGCTTTCCGGGCCGTGCCGTGATTCTGGTGTCCAAAGACATCAACATGCGCATCAAGGCGCGCGCGCTGGCGCTGGCCGCGCAGGACTATTTCAACGACAAGGTGCTCGAGGACACGGACCTCCTCTACACCGGTCTGCGCGAACTACCGGCCGATTTCTGGGAAGCCAACGGCCGCAACATGGAATCGTGGAAACGCGATACGCGCACGGTCTATAAGCTGCAGGGCCCGCTGTGCACCGAACTGCTGGTCAATGAATTCGTTTATCAGGACGCCGGCGCGGGCAACGAACGTCCGTTCCAGGCCGTGGTGCGCGAAACCCAGGGCAAGAGCGCGACGCTGGAAACGCTCATCGACTACTCCCACAACAAGCACGCCGTCTGGGGGATCACGGCGCGCAACCGCGAGCAGAATTTCGCCCTTAACCTGCTCATGGACGCCAACATAGATTTCGTAACCCTGCTAGGTCAGGCGGGAACCGGCAAAACTTTGCTCACGCTGGCGGCCGGCCTCACGCAGGTGCTGGATGCCAAGCTGTACAGCGAAATCATCATGACCCGAGTTACCGTGCCGGTGGGCGAGGACATCGGCTTCCTGCCGGGTACCGAAGAAGAGAAGATGACGCCCTGGATGGGGGCGCTGGAAGACAATCTGGACGTGCTGAACGGCGCCGCCGAAGAAGGCGGCGACTGGGGCCGCGCCGCCACGCGCGATCTGATACGCAGCCGCATCAAGGTGAAAAGCCTCAATTTCATGCGCGGGCGCACCTTCATCAACAAGTTCCTGATTATCGACGAAGCGCAAAACCTCACGCCGAAACAGATGAAAACGCTCATCACGCGCGCCGGCCCGGGTACCAAGGTGGTATGCCTGGGCAATATCGCGCAGATCGACACGCCCTACCTGACCGAAGGCAGTTCCGGTCTGACCTACGTGGTCGATCGCTTCAAGGGCTGGCCGCATAGCGGGCACATCACGCTGCAGCGCGGCGAACGCTCGCGCCTGGCCGATCACGCCGGCGAAGTGCT
>JAEUNN010000783.1 GCA_016791085.1 Rhodocyclaceae bacterium
GTCATTGCAGCGCCAAGCCCACATACCGCTACGCCCCCTAAAGACAAGGTTTTTCATGCATGCCAGCGCGCGGATGCCTAACCGAGCGTCCCGCATACGTGCTGAGCATCGGCCGCGACAACATTTTTCCCGTTTCAAATCGGCGCCGGGCCTCTCAACAGGCGCCCAAAAGCAGCTGTAGTACAGACCATTTTGGCGCACCGCTCCCGTAACGTCCGGACAATGAGCGGCCAAATTTCCGTGCGCAAGCACTGGCCCGAAGCATGGCAAGGAGCACCGCCACTACCGGCGCAGCGTCGAAAACCGGCGCTGGCCCAGTAGCCGGGCGCCGCAGCGGCATGTCCTGTATCCGGGCGAGATCAATTCGTCGCGGGAGCGCACGTGATGCCGGTCGATCGACGTGCAGCACGAACCTACCCAAACGTCGCGCGCGCTCGCGCTGTTACCGGACGCTGTGTCGGGCGGCAGCGCCCCCGATAAGCCGGCCGTAAAGCTGACGCTGACGGGAATACGCCTTTGCCGGGCCCAACACCGCGGCGGAACTCGCTACGCTCGCTATCCCCGCCGTGTACGCCCGGCGCCAACGAATGCGTGTCCCGCGCTGCTTGGGCGCCGGTCTGATGCGAGTTTCTGTTTCCCGTTTGCCCTCCACGGCAATTTCCCCGGGAGGGGCCGTGCCGCTCATGTTGGCACCGACGCCCTTGAGGCGGGTAGATTGAAGCCCCTCACCCACACCAGGGAATTACGCGCGTTTCTTTCTGGCACCCTCCCGGGCCGTACACCTTGCTTTCAAAAGAGGAAAAAATATCGTCGGCCGCCTTGAAGGCAAACCTTGTCGGCACCAACTTGAATCAACATATCGATTCATTCAAAAAACCAGAATGCGCAAGCTGATATGAACAATTCTTCCGCCGCCGTGGCCTCCGCTTCCCAAAAGGTGGAAAGCCCAACATTGAAAAACCTGTTCCACCGCGGACGACTTTCGCCCGAGCCACCGAACGGTTTACTCGCATGTTAGGCTGGCCGGCGGAGCCGTACGAGCCGTGCTACCCGGCCCCGATCGCACTACGAACCAGCGACACACAAAATTTCCCGCCCGACAGAAGCTGAAAAAAAGGACCTAAGCAATGAAAAGCACCATTGAAAACCCAGAAATCATGCTGGGGCGTTTGAACCGCCGCCTGGTCGTGCTGCGCGGCGCCCTAGCGACGCTTAGCAACGAGGACCTCGACGCGCAACTAATAGAGGTGCTGCGCGCCACCCTGGTCGCGCAGCTGCTTCACGAACATTGC
>JAEUNN010000794.1 GCA_016791085.1 Rhodocyclaceae bacterium
TGAGCAACGGATCGCGCAGCAATTCCTTGAAGGCATTTTTTTCCAGCCGATAAAGCACGCCGTCGCGCGTCATGCGCACACTTGCATTGCGCGGCGCGTCGGCGACCAGCGCTTCTTCGCCAAAGGCGTCGCCGGATTTCAGTTCGGCCACGATAATTTCGTTTTCGCCGACCAGGCGCGTCACCATGGCGGCGCCGTCCTCGATGACGTAGTAGTAGTCGCCGGGCGCGCCTTCGCTCACCACGACCTGGCCTTTCGCGACCGATACGCGCTCCATGCGTTCGAACAGTTTGCTCACGTGCGCGGTCGGCAGTGCCGCAAACGGACCGCGCGTGAGCGTACGCAGATTGAATACGCCGGACATTTCGCGCCAGTCCAGACGCGACTTCCGCGCACGCGGTGCGGACTCCGGCTCGTATTCGGTGGCGATGCGGTCCCAGGTCACGAGGATGTCCAGCACCTCGTTGTCGATGCGCACGAGTTCGACGTCGGTAATGGCTTTGGCGGCCAGAAATTCGTGCGGCGGAATACCCAGCGGTTGAGTCGCGCCGTCGCTACCGCCGACCAGCACCTCGGAACTGTCATTGAGCAGCGACAGCTTGAGTTCGCCCTTCAACAGATACACGCTTTGTCCGGCGTAATCCTGCACGCGGAACGGGTCCAGGTTGCGCGCCACGT
The DNA here is from genome assembly GCA_016791085.1 of Rhodocyclaceae bacterium. Lineage (GTDB taxonomy): Bacteria > Pseudomonadota > Gammaproteobacteria > Burkholderiales > Rhodocyclaceae > JAEUNM01. The sequence continues at coordinate 679 of JAEUNN010000794.1, forward strand.
GCTCGACGCGGCACAGCGCGGCAAGCTCGCGGCGGCAGGCAGGTGAGAGCTGGGCAAACGGCTGCAGCCGGGAAATGACTTCAAACAGCACGTGCTCGCCGCTCATCGCTCAAAGCTCGAATACCTGATTGTTCTGCAGCATGCGTGGCTTGTATTCGCCGACACATTCGGCAAGTTCGCGCATGGTGAGCTCGATCTGACCGGGCTTCAGGTGGGTGATGAATATTTCGGGATCGCCGCGCATTTTCGCGAGCTCTTCCTTGAGCATGTCCGGGCAAAGGTGTTTGGACGCGATTGCCAGCATTTTTTCCCGGTTGGAAAATGCCGTTTCGATAATCAGGTAGCGCAGGCGCGGAAGCCGATTCACGGCGCGCCAGAATTCGTCGCAGCTGGTGGTGTCGCCGGAAAAGGCCAGCGTGCAATTCGGGCCTTCGAGCGCGTAGCCCACCGCCGGCACCGTGTGCCGCGCCGGCAGCACCCGGAAGCCGCGCTCCTGCAGTTGTACCACCTGGCCCAGCTTGAGCGGCTCGTAACGCAGGAAAGGTTCTTCCGGCTTGGGAATTTCAGTGAAGTCGGGCCAGATGGACCAATTGAACAGATGGCTGCGCAGTATTTCTATGGTGGCGTCGGTGGCGTGTATGGTGAGCGGCTTGTCGCGCATTTCGCCCACGGTATCGACCATGAAAGGCAGGCAGCATATGTGGTCCAGGTGCGAGTGCGTGAGGAACACGTGGTCGATGAGCACCAGTTCGGCGATCGACAAATCGCCCACGCCGGTACCCGCGTCGATGAGCACGTCGTTATCGACGAGCATCGACGTGGTACGCAGGTGTCGGCCGCCTATGCCACCGCTGCACCCCAGGATGCGCACTTTCATGGCTACTTGGTCTCGAATTTGGTCACGCCGTCCCACCCCGGTCCTGGAGGATTTTTGCGGTGTATCGCAACTTGCCGCATATAGGCACGGTATAGCTCGCGTTCCGGCGCCATGCGCGAAAGGTTGAACAGCGCCACGTCAGCCTGATCCCAGTCCTGATTGCGGTACAGGCGCAGAGCCTGGTGCCACAGCTTGATTTCCTCGACCACCGGCTTGGGCACCGACCCCTCCATACCGACCGGTTCGAATATCGCAACCGGCTCTTCCTTGCCTTTGACACGTACCCGGTCGATCTCGCGAAACACATAGCCTTTCAGGGCCTTGCGGGTAGATTCCCCGACCAGCACCCCGACGCCGTACTGTTTGGTTATGCCTTCGAGCCGCGAGCCCAGATTCACCGCATCGCCCATTACCGTATACGCCTTGCGCACCGACGAGCCCATGTCGCCGACGCGCATCTGTCCGGTATTCACGCCTACGCCGATTTTCAGCGGCGGCCAGCCGCGCTGTTCGAACGAGCGGTTCAACTGATCGAGTGCAACGTGCATTTCCAGCGCCGTGAGCACGGCCTGGCGCGCGTGCATGGGGTCATCCACGGGCGCACCCCAGAACGCCATGATGGCGTCTCCCATATACTTGTCAAGCGTACCGCGGTGCTTGCGTATGACTTCGGTCATTGCGCCCAGATATTCGTTGATGAGTTGCGCCAGCGCCTGTGTTTCGAGCCGCTCGGAAATCGAAGTGAAGTCGCGGATATCGGAAAACAGCACGGTCAGTTCGGCCGTACGCAGTTCCATGCTGTAGCTTTCCGGGCTGCGGCTCATTTGCTCCACCAGTTCCGGCACCACGTACTGCCCGAACAGGTCGGCCATTTGCCGCTTCGAGCGCGCGGCCACGAAATAGCCCCAGGACATGTTGAGCCCGAACAAACCCAGCACCAGCAACAGGCTGGACGCCACCGGCACGACAAAATCCAGGTATTGCCAGAACGCGAAATTGGTGGCTACCAGCAGCACCAGCACCGACACCGTGGCCGCGACCGAGCGCTGCGGGTCCAGCCTGGGCAACAGCAGCACCATCACGGCACCGACCAGCAAGAGCACCACCACGTCTAGCCCGACCACATAGGCAGGCTT
>JAEUNN010000697.1 GCA_016791085.1 Rhodocyclaceae bacterium
AGCTTTTTGACTTCCCGCTCGGCCACTTCGGTGAACGGCGCTGCGGTATCCAGGATGCGTTCGAGTATGCTGCGCGGCAGGCCGTCTATCGTGAGCAGGTGCTGCAGTTCGCCGTGGCGGTTAAGTTGCGGGTTGTGCGTCATGCCGGGCGTCTCGCAGTTTATTTGGGTTCGATCAGCGAGAGCGTCAGGCGCTCTTCGGCGTCCCGTTCGAGTTGCAGGTTCTGCCCCATGGCGATGGGAATTTCGGCCGCGCAGAAGCGCGCCGCGATGGGCAGTTCGCGCCCGCCGCGGTCCGCCAGCACGGCCAGATCCACGCGCGCCGGGCGGCCGTAGTCGAATAGCTCGTTGAGCGCCGCGCGCAAGGTGCGCCCGGTGTAGAGCACGTCGTCCACGATCACGATATTCGCGCCTTCCACCTCGAACGGTATGTTGGAGCGCCGCAAATCGCGCCGCAGCGGTGCGCCGCGGCCGTAGTCGTCGCGGTAGAAGGACACGTCTATGGATCCGACCGCCTGCTCCAGACTGAGCGCCATGGCCAGCCTTTCGGCCAGCCAGACGCCGCCCGTATAGATGCCAACCAGGCAGGTGGAGGGCCGCACGTGCGGCCGCATCTGTTCGGTAAGTTTTATCAGTAGTTCTTCTGCGTCAGGCAGCTGCATCGAAATACCCCTGCAGGATAAGTTGCGCCGCAACGGCGTCGACACGGTCGCCGGCGCCCATGCGCTCGGCTTCCACGGAGGTGAGGCGCTCATCGGCGAGCGCCACAGGTAAATTCAGGCGGCCGTGCAACTGATTGGCGAAGCGGCGCGCGCGCGCGCTCATGGCATGTTGCTGGCCGTCCAGGCCGAGCGGGCAGCCTACCACCAGCAATACCGGCTGCCATTCGCGCACCAGCTGTTCTATGGCGCCGAAGCGCCGGGCGTTGTCGGCATGGCGTATGGTGGTGAGCGCGTTGGCGCTGTGCAGTTCGAATTCGCCCACCGCGACGCCTATGCGCTGCGTGCCGAAATCGAATGCCAGCACGGTGCCGCGCTCGAAGCGCCGGCCTGCGGACGAAGGGTGGGACAGTGCTGCGACAGCCATTCAGGCGGACGCGCCGGCGCCGGAAACCGCCTCAGGCATGCCCGGCGACATCCGACAGCTTGAGGAAATCGACGCCCAACAGTTGCATGGCCGCCGGCAGGCGCTCTTCGGGCGGCAGGCTGAAAATGATTTCGGGGTCGGCCTTTACGGTGAGCCAGGCGTTCTGCGCCAGTTCGAATTCCAGCTGGCCGGCCGCCCAGCCCGCGTATCCCAGCGACACCAGTATGTCCGTGGGTTTGCCGGAGGCGCCGAAAGCCTGCAGGATGTCGCGCGAACTGGTGAGCCCTATGCTGCCTTCCACGGCCAGTGTGGATTGCCACTCGCCCACCGGCCGGTGCAGCACGAAGCCGCGGTCGGTTTGCACCGGGCCGCCGAAATATACCGGCAGCGCGGCGTGGTCCTTGGCGTCGAGCTTGATGTCGATGCGCTCGAACAGGTCGACCAGCGACATGTCTATGGGCCGGTTCACGATGATGCCGAGCGCTCCCTGCTCGTTGTGCTCGCACACATAGGTGAGCGTGCGCGCGAAATTGCGATCCACCATCGCGGGCATGGCGATGAGGAAATGGTTGGTCAAATCCATCCGTGGGGATGTGGAACTGGCGCTCATGTTTCGATTGTAAATCCGCCTCGGGGCAAGCGACAGACGCGCCGCAAATATTTCGGACGCGCCGGCTGCCGCTGCCGTGGCTTGGGTAAGCTCACAGTTTTCCGTTTTGCACCGGCACACATCCATGTCTGGGTCCTGTCTGGTGTGGCTGCGGCGCGACCTCCGCCTCGCCGACCACGCCGCCCTGCATCACGCGCTGGCGCGCCACGCGCGCGTGTTCTGCGCCTTCGTGTTCGACACCGACATTCTGCAGCCCTTGCTGGAGCAGGGCTTGCAGCGCGACCGGCGGGTGGATTTCATACGCCGCACGCTGCTCGAACTCGATGACGATCTGGCGCGCCACGGCGGCCGGCTGGTGGTGCGGCACGGCCGCGCGGTCGAGGAAATTCCGCGGCTCGCGCGCGAACTCGGGGTGGCCGCCGTATATGCCAACCGCGACTACGAACCGGCCGCCATCGCGCGCGACGACCGCGTGAGCGCGGCGCTCGCCGCGGCGCGCATAGGGTTCGAGGATTTCAAGGACCAGGTGATATTCGAGCGCGCCGAAATTCTGACCGGCGCGGGCAAGCCCTATGCGGTGTTCACGCCTTACCGCGCGGCCTGGCAAAAGCGCCTTGCGGCGCGCGACCTGGCGCCCCTGGCAGTGCCGGCGCTGGACGGCCGCCTGGGCCAAGTGCCATTTGCCACGCGGGTGCCGGAACTGCAGGAACTGGGCTTCGCGGCGAGCGACCTGGACTGCATCAAATTGCCGACCGGCGCGCGCGGCGCGGCATGGCTGTTCCAGCAATTTCTGCCGCGCCTCGCCGACTACAAGACCGCGCGCGATTTTCCGGCACGGCGCGGGGTGTCCTACCTGTCGGTGCATTTGCGTTTCGGCACCATTTCCATACGCGAACTGGCGCGTCACGCCCATGCCCAGCCCGACGAAGGGGCGCAAACCTGGCTGTCGGAACTGATCTGGCGCGATTTTTACCAGCAGATACTTTGGCATCACCCGCGCGTGGTGGATAGGGCGTTCCGGCCCGAGTACGACGCCATCGAGTGGGACCAGGCGCCGCAACTGCTGGCGGCCTGGTGCGCCGGCCGCACGGGTTATCCGCTGGTCGATGCGGCCATGCGCCAGCTCAATCGGAGCGGCTATATGCACAACCGCCTGCGCATGCTGACGGCGTCGTTTTTCTGCAAGGATTTGCTGCTCGACTGGCGCCTCGGAGAGCGCTATTTCGCGCAGCAGCTCAACGACTACGACCTGGCCGCGAATAACGGCGGCTGGCAGTGGGCGGCGTCCACGGGCTGCGACGCGCAGCCGTATTTCCGCATTTTCAATCCGCTCACACAGTCGCAAAAATTCGACCCCGACGGCAGCTTCATCCGCCGCTACGTGCCGGAACTGGCGCGCTTTGCGCCGCCGCACATCCATGCCCCCTGGCTCGCGCCGCTGGACGTTCAGCGTGCCGCAGGCTGTCTGATCGGGCGCGACTATCCGGCGCCGGTGGTGGACCACGCCGCGGCGCGCCTGCGCGCGCTGGAACGCTATGGGCGCGCCCAGCCGGCACGCGGCGCGTCCTGAGGCGCGCGCGCCCGGCCCGCAGGCGGTGCCGCTAAAGCGCTCTGCGGGCGCGCCGTAAACCCGTGCGTGCCGCCCGATTTGCAGGCGGCGCGGGCGCCCTGCGGGATTTGCCATTGGCATGGCAGCGGCGGCATCCCGCGCGCGCCGGCAACGCAGCGGCAAATGCGCAACATCTCACGCGCGGCACGCTGCGGGAACCCGGGCGCCGCCACGCGCTGTCTACACTGCCAGCGTGGCCGACACAATTGGCCGCGCCAGCCACGGAGGGCATACCATGCTCATGCACGACACGTCAGGCGGCAAACCCGCCTTGCGCGACATCGATCTGATCGGCATTGCCAGCAATCTGGGCGGTCCCAATCCCGGTACCGCCGACGGCCCCGACAGCCTGCGCGAAGCGCTACAGGTGGAGCTGCGCCAGACCGGCCTGGCCACCCGCTGGCGCGACACCCTGCACCCCGAACCTGGCGATGCGCATGCCGCGCTCGCGCAACTGGCCCTGCAAACCGCCAAGCGCGTTGCGGCCAGCATCGCCGAAGGCAATTTTCCGCTGGTGCTGGGCGGCGACCATAGTTGTGCCATCGGAACCTGGCGCGGCGTGCTCGCGGCGATCGGCCGGCGCCCATTCGGACTGGTCTGGATAGACGCCCATTGCGATGCCCATACGCCGGACACCAGCCCGACCGGCCGCCTGCACGGCATGCCGCTCGCCGCGCTGCTGGGCCACGGCCGCGCGCCCCTGGTGGGGCCGGCCGGGGTGCTGGACCCGGCGCGCGTGGCGCTGGTCGGCGTGCGTTCCGCCGAGCCCGAAGAGCGCGCGCTATTGGCGCGCCTGGGCGTGCGCGTGTTCGGCATGGACGATGTGCGCCGCGATGGCCTGGCCGCGGTGCTGGCCGCCGCGCGTGCGGTCGCCTGCCCGGACGGTCAAAGTCCCTGGGGCCTGAGCCTGGACGTGGATGCGCTGGATCCGCGCGAAGCGCCCGGCGTGGGCGTGCCGGCGGCGGGCGGCTTGCGTCCGACCGAACTGGTCGCGGCGCTGCGCGCCTGGCGTGGCGATGCGCTGCTGCAGGCATTCGAAATCGCCGAATTCGATCCGCAATACGACGTGGACGGGCGCACCGCGCGCTGGATACGCGAAATCGCCTGTGCGCTCCTGGCGCCTTCGCAGCAGCAGCTGGCGGCGCTCGAAGCGCGTTACGGCGCCCGCAATTACGATCCGCTGCCGGTCGTGCTGTCGCGCGGCAAGGCCTGCTGGGTATGGGACCTCGACGGGCGCCGCTATCTGGACATGATGTCGGCCTATTCCGCGGTGTCCTTCGGGCACAGCCATCCGCGCCTGTTGCGCGCGCTGGCCGAACAGGCCGAGCGGCTGGCGGTGCCGTCGCGCGCCTTCCGCAACGATCGCCTGCCGCTCATGATGGCGCGGCTGTGCAAGGCCACCGCGATGGATCGCGTGCTGCCCATGAATACCGGCGCCGAAGCCGTCGAAACCGCCATCAAGGCGGCGCGCAAATGGGCCTATACGGTCAAGGGCGTGGCGGCCGATCAGGCTGAAATCATCGTGTGCGCGGGCAATTTCCATGGCCGCACCAGCACCATCGTGGGCTTTTCCAGCGAAGCGCAATATCGCTATGGTTTCGGACCGTTCGCGCCGGGTTTCCGGCACGTGCCCTATGGCGATGCTGCGGCACTGCGGGCCGCCATAGGCCCGAATACGGCGGCTTTCCTCTGCGAGCCCGTGCAGGGCGAAGCCGGCATACGCGTCGCGCCCAAGGGCTGGCTGGCCGAATGCGCGCGCATTTGCCGCGAGGCTCGGGTGCTGCTCATTTGCGACGAAGTGCAGACCGGGCTGGGACGCACCGGCAAAATGCTGGCCGCCTGGCACGAAGGCGTGCGGCCCGACGGCGTGTGCCTGGGCAAGGCGCTGGGCGGTGGTTTGCTGCCGGTATCGGCTTTCCTGGCGAGCGAACAGGTGATGGGGGTATTCCATCCCGGCGACCATGGTTCCACCTTCGGCGGCAATCCGCTCGCCGCCGCGGTGGCGCTGGAAGCGCTCGCCGTGCTGGAAGAAGAAAGCCTGTGCGAGCGTGCCGCGGCCATGGGCGCCTATCTGCTCGAGCGGCTGCGCGGCCTGCGCCATGACGCCATCGTGGACGTGCGCGGCATCGGCCTGCTGGTCGGGGTGGAACTCGATCCGGCGCGCGCCGGCGCGCGCGTGGTGGCGGAACGTCTGCTCGCGCGCGGCGTGCTCACCAAGGACACCCACGACACCGTGCTGCGCTTTGCGCCGCCGCTGGTGGTGGAGCGCGCGCAGATCGATCTGGCCGTCGATACGCTGGCCGAGGTGCTCAATGAATTCAGTCCGCCGGTCGCGCGCGCGGCCTGAGTCGCGCTACCGGCAGGTGGCCGGCGCCCGCCATGGATAGCCGCCGCCTGCTGGCCGAACTGCGGCTGGACCGCGCCAACCCCGGCGCGGCCTTTGGTGACGCCGTGGAAGTGCCCGGCGCCGGGCATTTCAGCACCGAAAACCCCGCCGACGGCGCCGTGCTGGCCGAAATCGGCCGCGCCAGCGTGTATGACTACGACCACGTGATCGCGGCGGCGACCGCCGCCGCGGCACGCCTGCGCGCCGTGCCGGCACCGGTGCGCGGCGAACTGGTGCGGCGCATCGCCATGCGCCTGCGCGAGCGCAAAGAGCTGCTGGCGACGCTGGTAAGCCTGGAGGTCGGCAAAATCCGCTCGGAAGGCGCCGGCGAAATCCAGGAAATGATGGATATCGCCGATTTCGCGGTCGGTCTGGCGCGCCAGTTCGGCGGCCGCACGCTGGCATCCGAGCGGCCCAGCCACCGGCTGTACGAACAATGGCACCCGCTGGGCGTGGCCGGGGTGATTACGGCGTTCAATTTTCCGGCCGCCGTGTGGGCCTGGAATGCTTTCATTGCCGTGGTATGCGGCAATGCCGTGGTCTGGAAACCCAGCCCCAAGGCACCGCTGGTGGCGCTGGCGGTACATCGCATCGCGGCCGCCGAAGCTGCCGCGGCGGGGCTGCCCGGAATATTCGGCCTGCTGCTGTCGGACGAGCCCGTGCTGGGTCAGCGCATGGCCGCGGACGCGCGCATCGCCCTGTTGTCCTTCACCGGGTCGTCGGCGGTCGGGCGTACCGTCGCGCAGACCGTCGCGGCGCGCTTCGGGCGCAGCCTGCTCGAATGTTCCGGCAACAACGCCGTGATCGTGGCGCCGGATGCCGATCTGGCGCTGGTGACGCCGGCCGTGCTGTTCGGCGCGGTCGGCACCGCCGGCCAGCGCTGTACCAGCACGCGCCGCCTGATCGTGCATGAATCGCTGTTCGAACCTTTGCTGGCCCGTCTGGGCCACGCCTATGCGCGCGTGCGGATCGGCGATCCGCTAGACCCGGCCACTTTGCTCGGGCCGCTCATCGATGCCCATGCGCGCGATCTGTATCGTTCCGCAGTAGGGCAGGTCTGCGCGTCCGGCGGTGAAATCGTGTTCGGCGGGCGGCACCTCGACGGCCCCGGCTATTTCGTGCAGCCCACGCTGGTGCGCGCGCGCCCCGAGTGGCCCGTGGTGCAGCGCGAAACGTTCGCGCCCATCCTGTACGCCATGCCCTATCGCGAACTTGACGAAGCCATCACGATCAACAATGCGGTCGAGCAGGGCCTGAGTTCTTCGATATTCACGCGCGACATCGCCAGCGCCGAAGCTTTCGTGGCCGCGGCGGGGTCCGACTGCGGCATCGCCAATGTCAATTGCGGCACCTCCGGGGCCGAAATCGGCGCCGCCTTCGGCGGCGAAAAAGCCACCGGCGGCGGCCGCGAGGCCGGCTCGGATGCCTGGAAGGCCTATATGCGGCGCCAGGCCGTCACCATCAACTGGGGGCGCGAACTGCCGCTCGCGCAGGGCGTGCAGTTCGATATCCAGCCCTGAACCGGGCCCGCCGCGCGCAGGCGGTTTGACCCTGGTCAAAGTCGGCCTTGCGGCCTTGCGCGATGCTTTGCGCCGTTGTGGCACGCGCAGGTCCGACATGAATTCCCCAACCATCGATTATCTGTTCCGCTGTGCCGCCCTGGCGGCCGCGGCTCTGGCCATTGCCCTGTGTGTGGACGGCGCCGTGCTGGTGCCTACGGCACAGGCCGGCGACACGCCAAGCCTGGCCGTGCCGCGCTAGCCGCGCCCGCGCAGGCCGGTCCGGCCGGCGCTGCGCCGCCCGCGCGCGACCCCTTACCCAGCCCCGGAACCAGCAGGAGACCTGTCCCATGGATGCTCTGGATTTGCGTCTGTGCTCGGAATTCGAACGCGATTTTCCCGTCGTGGCTCGACCTTTTGCCGAAATTGGCGCGCGCCTCGGCGAGTCCGAAACGCTCACGCGCGCGCGCTTTGGCAATCTGCTGCAAAGCGGCCGCATCGCCCGCATAGGCGCCGTTTTCGCGCCGCACGCATTCGGCGCCAGCACGCTGGCGGCATTCGCGGTCGCGCCGGATTTGCTGCACGCGACGGCCGCGGTGGTGAATGCCTGCGCGGAAGTCAGCCATACCTGCACGCGCGACCACCATTACAACCTCTGGTGTGTCGCCACCGCGTCCGATGCGGCGGCGCTTGCGCGCCGCTTACAGCGCCTGCAGGAAGATATCGGCTGTCAGGCGCTGTCGGTGCCGGTGGAAGAGGAGTATTACCTCGAGGCGGGCGGCGCGGCGCCGCGCGCCTGGGACGCGCGTGACAACAGCCGCGCCATCGGGCCGCAGCAAGGCCAGCGCCGGCTCGCCGAACTGTTGCGCGCCGGGCTCGATCTGGTGCCGCATCCGTATGTGCGCCTGGGCATGCGCGCGGGCGGTTTGCGGCAGGAAGAGGTCATGGACCTCATCCGGGCCTGGCGTGCCGGCGGCCTCATCAAGCGCTACGGCGTGATCGGCCGTGCCGGCGCCGACACCGACCGCGTCAACGCCTTGTGCCTGTGGGATGTGCCGGATGCCGCCATGCCGGCGCTGGGCCTCGCGCTGGCGGCCGAGCCGGCGGTGGCGCTGTGCTACCGGCGCGCACGCGTGGATGCCGCCTGGCCATATAACCTGTATTGCGTGATGCGCGCACCTGCGCGCGCCGATGTCGAAGCGGCGGTGGGGCACCTGGTGCAGGCCCACGGTCTGGCCGGCTACCCGCACGAAGTGCTGTTCGCACGCCGCCGCTACGCGCCGCAGCAGGGCGCCGGCCGGCGTTTCAACTGCGCCTGAGCGGCCCTTAGCCGGCCGTGCCGGCGCTGAAGCGGCGCTGTATGGCTTCCACCTCGGCGCGGTTGGCGATCAGCACCGCCACGCATTCGGCATCGAATTTGCCGGCCGCGGCACCTTGCTGTAATTCCGCGTAAGCTTCGTCGTTGCTCCAGGTGCGCTTGTAGGGGCGCGGGCCGGTCAGGGCGTCGAATACGTCCGCAACCGCCGTGATGCGCGCTTCCAGTGCCACCTCGTCGCCCTGCAGGCCGAGCGGATAGCCGCTGCCGTCGAGGCG
>JAEUNN010000698.1 GCA_016791085.1 Rhodocyclaceae bacterium
GGCGAGCGGCATGGTCAGGCGTATGTTGTCGCCCTCGCGCGTCACCACCAGTTGCGCCTGCGCGGCGACGATTTCCACGCGCGTGGCGACGTCGTCGCGCCGAAACACCAGCGGATGGCCGACCAGTGCGCGCAAGGCGAGATTTTCATCCAGGTGGTAGCGGGTCGGCAGGCCGTAACCGGATTCCTGCACGACGGCACGCGCCACCATGCGGTCCTGGCTGGTCAGCGCGGCGATGGGCGGGGCGCCGGAATAGAGGCGTTTCAGCGCCACCGGGCGGCCTTTGGTCCAGAAGCCGCCGGCGTCGCGTTTTTGTTCGCGTGGCTCTATCGCAAGCTGTTGCTGCGCCGGGTCGAATTCGACCAGCCAGACCAGGCGCGTGTCGGGTTTCTGCCGCTGCGCCGGGTCGGCGCGGTTCAGATCGAGCAGGGCGTTCAGTTGCGAGCGCCAGCGCTGCAGCGGTTCCAGCCAGTCAGGCATGCTGTCGAAGCCGTGCGCGTCGCGCCAGGCTACGGCTTTGGCGGCATGTTCGGCGCGGCCCAGGCGCTGCATGAGCAGCGCGGCCTGCGCCGCCATCCAGTAGAGGCCGGCGGCTTCGCATTCGGCGACCAGGGCATCCAGGGCCGGCAGGTCGGTTTCGGGTTCGGACAGACCCATCCAGTAGCGCGCCACGCCATCCATGAGGCGCAGCACGCCGCGCCGCTCGCCGGGCGGCAGGCGCACCTGACCGGGCACCAGGTTGCCGTTGCGCACGTGAATCAGCCGCAGCAAGAGGCCGCTCAGCAGGCGCTGGGTGTCATCCTGGGCGGCCAGCGGATTGGCCACCAGCGCTTCGGCGCGGCGCCGCTCGCGGGCGCCGCCGGCGCGCAGCAGGGCCAGCACGTGCAGGCCATCCAGCATGGCGTAATGGTGCGCATGCGGTGCCGCGGCCTGGGCGGCTTTGCCGCCATCGGCCTCGAAGGACGCGAGCGCGGCTGCGGTGTCGCCGCGCAACAAGTGCGCCGCGGCGCTCAACTGTTGCGCCTGCGGGATGTTCGCCGCGCGACTGCACCAGCGCCGCACCTCGTCCAGCCGGCCGCAAATGAGGTAGTGGCAATGCAAATCCAGTGCGAGCGGGCTGGCGGGATCGGGGTCGGGACCGAGCAACGGTTCCACGCAGTCCCGCAATGCCGCTGCATTGGCGACTTCCTGGTCCGCCGCGAGCAACAGGCGTCCCAGCACGGCGTCGCGCAGCGCGGCCGGCATGCGTGCGACGTAAGCCGGATCGAAGGGCTGGCCCAGCAGTTCCGCGACCGGGTGGGCGCGGCCCGGGCGGCGCTGGCGCGTGCTGTGTTCGAACAGGTGCGCCGCGCTGCTGCCGGCTCCGGCCAGTAGTTCGGCGCGCAGCCAGGCACGCGCCTGGCGCTCGTCGCGCGGGGCGAAACGCTGATTCCAGTTGCGCCGCACGCAGGCCATCAGCGCGTCAAACACGCCCAGCCGCAGCGTCGCCGAAATGGCGCGGCAGCAGGCCGCGGCGGTACAGTCGTAGCCGTGCGCGCTGTCCACGGCCAGTCCGGCGGCGCGCAATTCCGCCAGGCTGGCGGCCACGCGCGCCTCGTTGTAGGGGCGGCCATGTACATCGGCGACCCCGGCGGCTTTCAGGCAGGCCACGATGCGCTTGCGCTCGGGCGGGCTGTCGGACAGCGCCAGCGCGGCGAGCAACACCTGGTCGCCAGAAAATTGCGCATCGACGCGGCGCACGGCTTCGGCCACCGATAACTGGGAGTGCGGCATGGGAAAGGCAAAATTCGGGTTTGCCCGTCGCCTTTGCGCGCCACGGGCCTGCGCGATTTTCGATGATTTCGGTCCGGCGCCGCAGTAATTTTGCAGAATTTCCGGCGCCTGCGTTGTATGCCGCGGACTTGGCCGGGCAGGGCGGTCCGCCTGATCCGGTGCGGACTTCAGGGTGGCCGTGGCACTGTGAGATAATTCAAGGCTGCATTAACGGGCGGGAGCCGCCATGCCACTCACCTTGTACGAAAAGCT
>JAEUNN010000700.1 GCA_016791085.1 Rhodocyclaceae bacterium
TGACATCATCCTGCACGGTCACCTGCACGAAAACAGCGTCGCCAGCGTAGCCTCGTCCCACGGCACCACCCTGATGCTCGCGGCCGGTGCCAGCTACCAGACGCGCCAGTGGCCGAATCGCGCGATGTTCGTAACGGTCGATGGCAGCACGGCGCGGGTGTTCCCCCTGCGCTACGAAGACAGTCCCACCGAAATCTGGACGCTGGACACCAGCCTGTTTCCTCACGACAAGGACTACGAGGGCGAATTTCCGCTGCCCGGGCGACAGTCGCCGCAGCCTGCAACATCCGCGCAAGCATTTACCCTTCCGGGCGCCAAGCCGGCGCCGGAAACCCCGTCGGACCAGCCCAACACGCTGGAAGTGCGGATACAGGGACAACTGTGCGCCGAACTGGCGAAGGACACCTGCCTGCCGATCACTGGCGCGCTGCTGGGCTCCGGCGACGAAGGCCATGCCTTACCGGAAAAAATTGCGGCCTGGTGGGCGGGCGGCGAAAACACCCTGCAGCGCATCAAAGTTCTGACCACGGCGGTCAACGAGGCGCTCCGTTCCAAGCCTCCCGCCCCGCAGGCATTCCTGGCGCACGCTCAAAAACTGCTGGGTCTGGTCGCACTCGGCGCACTGCGGCCGGAAGCACTCGCGGACCTTGCTGGCGATGCCGGCGCGCTGCGCGAACTGGCTGTGGAAACCGTAGTCGGCGTCGAACTGGTATCTGCCGCCAGGGGCGGCCTCGACACCATCGTTTTCGTGCTGGCCGGCGAAAATGGCAAGCGTGTCCATCCGGAACGCGCCTTGGTGGTGGAGCCGAAGTTCCCGGAAAGCGCTTGGGATGCGACAAGACTGGCCAAAGACGCCGCGGACCAGATCGTAAGGCCGCTGCTGGACATCCCGGCCAGCCAGCGCGATCTGAGCATGGCCGATTATGACCACGCTGCCGCGGCATTGCGCGACAAGGGCGCCTATTTCGCAGTGTCGCGTCTCGCATCGCCCGGCCACCCCTTGCTCGATGCCGCAGTTCGCGCCGCCTTGCCGGAGCAGTTTCGTGACTTCCCCATCATGGTGTTCGGCATCAACGCGCGGGAAAGGTCCAAACTGTTCAACGTGCGGGAAGGCGAACTGCGCCACGCCATACAGACGTTTCTGGAGACCCTGCGTGGCCACAATCCCAACTGAATTGCGCGATCTTGCAGTCGGCGCCGCCTTCGATCTGGACGCTGTCGGCTCCTGGCCGCGCAGCCGGCACGTGTTCGACGAACTGTCCAAAGACGCCCTGCAGATGGCTGTGGCGTCGGAGCGGCCGCTGCTCGTGCGCGGCGAACCGGGTACCGGCAAAAGCCAGTTGGCGCGCGCCGCGGCGCAGAAAATGGGGCGTGCATTCATATCCGAAGTGGTGCACGCGCGCACCGAGCCGCAGGATTTGCAATGGCGTTTCGATGCCGTGGGCCGGTTGGGCGAAGCCCAGGCCCAGGCCATGCGCGGTGGCAACGCGATGCAGCCACTACGTCAGCGCCGGCGTGCCGGCGACGATGCGCTCGCGCCGCGCCGCTTTTTGAGCCCCGGCCCGCTTTGGTGGGCTTTCGACTGGTGCGGCGCCGAAAGCTGTCATGCCGCCAGCCGCCACCGCGGCGCGCGTCCGGTCGCGCCCCCTGGCTGGTGCCCGCAACAAGGCGCGGTGCTGCTCATAGACGAAATCGACAAGGCCGACGCCGACGTGCCCAACAGCCTGCTGGAAACCTTGGGCAACGGCAGTTTTCCCGTACCCTGGGGCGACATCGTGGTGGGGCAGACCGGCGCCACGCCGCCGCTGGTGGTGGTAACCACCAACGAAGAGCGCGAATTGCCGGCCGCCTTTTTGCGGCGCTGCGTGGTGCTGCAATACGATCTGCCCAAGGACTTGGCGCCCTGGCTGGCCGGCCGCGGGCAAATCCATTTTCCGCAGTGCGACCCAAACGTGCTGGGCGCCGCCGCCGAGCGCATCGTGGATGCCAGGCGCGAGGCGCGCCAGGCCGGGTTTGCGCCGCCCGGTCAGGCGGAATACCTCGATCTGGTACGCGCCCTGTGTGAGTTGGGTGCGGATGCCGGCGAACAAATCGAATTACTGGCGCGCCTGAGCCCCTTCGTGTATCGCAAATTCCGTGTCGCCGACGAAGAAGTCTGACACCGCCTTGCCGCTCTCCCGGCGCCCGGCGGCGGGGCTGGCCGATCTGCTGCGCTGGGTGGTGCGCCCGGAGTGCACGCCTGAAAGTGCGGATCGCGGCGCCATGCTGCTGGGTTTCGCGCGCCGCGCGGACGAGGACACGCCCACCATTTGGGTCGAGCGGTCCGTCGATATCCGTTACCGCGTCGGGACTATCCTGGATCCGGCGCCCCCGGTTCCCGCGCCGCCGACCCTACACTGGTACGCCGTCGTAGAGCGCCGCGGCGCGCCGCCCGCGGCGCCCGGCGAGCCCGAACACGGCCCGGTCTGCCTGCGCGGCGTGGCGCCGCTGACCGGCGCACAGTTGCAACCCGCCGCAAGCAGGCCCCTGCTGCCCAT
>JAEUNN010000824.1 GCA_016791085.1 Rhodocyclaceae bacterium
CGCGCTGGACGGGGCGGACGCCCTGCTCATCGTGACCGAATGGAAAGAATTCCGCGCACCGGATTTCGACGCCCTGCGCGCCAAACTCAAGCAGCCGCTCATATTCGACGGCCGCAACCTGTTCGAGCCGGCGCGCATGGCTGCGCTGGGATTCGACTACCTGGCCATAGGCCGCCCGCAGACGGGAGCCTGACATGAGCGCCCGCCTGCCTGACACCGCGCGCGCACGCATACTCGTCGTGGGCGACGTGATGCTGGACCGCTACTGGTTCGGCGAGGTGAGCCGCATATCGCCCGAGGCGCCGGTGCCGGTGGTGCATATCGCGCGCACCGAAGAGCGCCCGGGCGGCGCCGCCAATGTGGCGCGCAACGCGGCGGCCCTGGGCGCGCGCGTAAACCTGCTGTCGGTGGTGGGCAGCGACGAAGCCGGCCAGTCGCTGGCGCGGCTCATGGCCGGCGAAGGCGTGAGCACCAGCCTGCACGAGGACCCCGACCTCAACACCACCATCAAGCTGCGCGTGATCGGGCGCCAGCAGCAGCTGTTGCGCATCGATTTCGAAAACACGCCCAACCACGAAGTGCTGCAGGCCAAACTGGCGGAATTTGAACAGCTCATCGCGGCGACCGACGTGCTCATCCTGTCCGACTACGGCAAGGGCGGGCTTGCGCACATCGCGCAAATGATAC
Organism: Rhodocyclaceae bacterium; assembly: GCA_016791085.1. Taxonomy (GTDB): domain Bacteria; phylum Pseudomonadota; class Gammaproteobacteria; order Burkholderiales; family Rhodocyclaceae; genus JAEUNM01. Next base: position 688 of record JAEUNN010000824.1, read on the forward strand.
AAATGGCGCGCGCGGCCGGTGTGCCGGTGCTGGTGGATCCCAAAGGCGACGACTATGTGCGCTATTCGGGGGCCACCTTGCTCACGCCCAACCGCTCCGAATTGCGTCAGGTGGTGGGCCGCTGGAGCGATGAAATCGACCTCGCGCGGCGCGCCCAGGCGCTGCGCCTGCAATTGGGCCTGGACGGACTGCTGGTCACGCGCTCGGAAGAGGGCATGACCTTGTATCGTAGCGGCGGCGCCGCGCACGAACCGGCGCGCGCGCGCGAAGTGTTCGACGTGAGCGGTGCCGGCGACACGGTGATCGCCACGCTGGCGGTCATGCTGGGCGCCGGCTGCGAACTCGTGGAAGCCATGCGGCTCGCCAATCTTGCGGCCGGCATCGTGGTCGGCAAACTGGGCACGGCGGTGGCCACGCGCGCGGAACTTGAAGCCGAATTGGGCTAGCGCAGGTCTGCAGCCGGTCCGGGCAGGTCCGGGCGGATGAATTTGGGTAGCGGATGGACGGGCGATGGCGGCGCGGCGCGCGCGGTCGCCCGATGAACAGCACGGAGATCCAGCATGTATTACGTCGTGACCGGCGCGGCCGGGTTCATAGGGTCGAATGTGGTGAAGGGCCTGAACGGGCTCGGCATCCGCAACATTCTGGCGGTCGATAACCTCACCCGCGGCGACAAGTTCCGCAATCTGGTCGATTGCGAAATCGCCGACTATCTCGACAAATCGGAATTCATCGAGTCGGTGCGGGCCGGCGAATTCGACGCCGCCATCGAAGCCATCCTGCATCAGGGCGCCTGTTCCGACACCATGGAACAGAACGGCCAGTACATGATGGACAACAACTATCGCTACTCGCTGGATTTGCTCGACTACTGCCTGGACCAGGACGTGCCCTATATCTATGCCTCGTCGGCGTCGGTGTATGGCGGCGGCCAGGTGTTCCGCGAGGCGCGCGAAAACGAAGCGCCGCTCAACGTTTATGCCTATTCGAAATTCCTGTTCGACCAGGTGGTGCGGCGCCGCCTGCCGGACGCCAACGCGCAGATCGCGGGCTTCCGTTATTTCAACGTGTATGGCCCCAACGAACAGCACAAGGGGCGCATGGCTTCGGTGGCCTTCCACTTTTTCAACCAGTACCGCGCCGAGGGCAAGGTAAAGCTGTTCGAAGGCAGCGCCGGCTACGGCCACGGCGAACAGCGGCGCGATTTCGTGAGCGTGGCCGACGTCGTGAAGGTGAACCTGCACTTTCTGGAACATCCGGAACGCTCGGGCATATTCAACGTGGGCACCGGACGCGCGCAAAGTTTCAACGACGTGGCGGTGGCCACCGTGAATGCCTGCCGCAAGTCCGAAGGCAAAGAAGCGCTGCCGCTCGATCGCCTGCTGGCCGAAGGCCTCATCGAATACCAGCCTTTCCCGCCGGCGCTGGTGGGCAAGTACCAGAGCTACACGCAGGCCGATCTGGGCGCGCTGCGCAAAGCCGGCTATGGAGCGGAATTCGCCACGGTGGAGCAGGGCGTGTCCGATTACGTGACCGAACTTTTGCGCCGCGCCGGCTGAGCGCGCGCCACCGGAGCAAGCCATGCTGCGCCTGTTGCTGCTGTTTGCGGCCCTGTTGCTGGCCGGCGGCGCGTTCGCCGCGGTCAATATCAACACCGCCAGCGAAGAAGAACTGGATAGCCTGCCCGGCATAGGCCCGGCCAAGGCACGTGCGATCATCGAAGACCGCCGCAAGAACGGCCCCTTCAAGTCGGTGGACGACCTGAAGCGGGTCAAGGGCATAGGCGACAGTACGTTCGATGGGTTGAAATCCCAGGTCACCACCAGCGGAGCCAGTTCGCTGCCGGCTGCCAAAGCCGAGCGCGAGTCGCCCGCAAAAGCCCCGCCGGCCCCAGGCGGCAGCGGCAAGCCGGCGCCGGCCGCGAGCGCTCCGCCACCGCCGCCCGCGAGCGCAGCGCCGCCGCCGCGCCCGGCCGGTGCGAATGCCGCGGGCAATGCGCCGCCACCGGTGCCGGCCGGCGCGGGGCATAAGCCGCCACCGCCGGCAGGCAACGCCCCGCCGCCCGCCGCCGGCAATGCGCCGCCCCCGCCGCCCGCCGGCGCCGGGCAGAAGCCGCCACCGTCTGCGCCAGCCGCCGCCAGACCGCCCGGTCCGCCCGCGCCGGCTGGCAGTGCGGGCGCGCCGCCGCGGCCGGCAGGCAGTCCGCCCGCGCCCGCGCCCGCGGCGGGCAATCCACCACCGCATTCGGCCGGCAGTGCGCCGCCGCCGGCCGGCAAGGCGCCGCCTCCGCCGCCTGCCGGCGCCGGAAAGCCGCTGCCTGCCGCCGCCGGCTCCGCGGCCACGCCCCCGCCGCGCCCGGCCGGCGGCCCGCCGCCCCCGCCTGGCGCGAAACCTCCGCCGCCCGGACCGCCTGCCGCGGCGTCCGGCGGCGCGGGCAAAGCGCCCCCGCCGGCACCGGCCGGCATGTCGGGCGCGAAAAAGCCGCCCGAACCACGTCATGCGGATCACCCGTCCGGCAAATCCGAAGCCAAGGACCGCAACAAGCCGGCCGACTAAGCAGCACCGCCGCCGCGCCGGCATACCGGCGCGGCGCCTCCGGTATCATATCGACCAGACCCCGCCCTGCCGGATTTCCTTTATGCCCTTCAAAACCCTGGAAGATTTCGTCGGCAATACGCCGCTCGTGCAGTTGAAGCGCATACCCGGCGCCGAGGCCGGGCGCCGCAACAACGTGATCCTGGCCAAACTCGAAGGCAACAACCCGGCCGGATCGGTCAAGGACAGGCCCGCGCTGTCCATGATCGTGCGCGCCGAAGCGCGCGGCGACATCAAGCCGGGCGATGTGCTGATCGAAGCCACCAGCGGCAATACCGGCATCGCGCTGGCCATGGCGGCGGCCATGCGCGGCTATCGCATGGTGCTGGTGATGCCCGAAAACCAGAGCGTGGAGCGGCGCCAGACCATGCGCGCTTTCGGTGCCGAACTGATCCTGACGCCCAAAGAAGGCGGCATGGAAATGGCGCGCGACGTGGCCGAGCGCATGCGCGACGAAGGGCGCGGCATCATCCTGGATCAGTTCGCCAACCCGGACAATCCGCTGTCGCACTTCGAGGGCACGGGGCCCGAAATCTGGCGCGACACCGAGGGCCGCATTAGCCACTTCGTGTCGAGCATGGGCACCACCGGCACCGTCATGGGCACCTCGCGCTATCTGAAGGCGCAAAACCCGGCCATAGAAATCATAGGCTGCCAGCCCGAAGAAGGCTCGCAGATACCGGGCATACGCAAGTGGCCGGAACAATACCTGCCGCGCATATACGACGCCGCCCGCGTCGATCGCCTGGAATACGTGTCGCAGGCCGACGCCGAAGAAATGACGCGGCGCCTCGCGCGCGAAGAAGGCATATTCGCCGGCATCAGTTCCGGCGGTGCCATGGCGGTGGCACTGCGCCTGGCGGCACGCGTGGAAAACGCCGTGATCGTGAGCATCGTGTGCGACCGCGGCGACCGCTATTTATCGACCGGCGTATTTCCGGCCTGACCATAGAACTGGGGAGTCGGGCGTGGCGAGCACGCTGGTATTCGACATAGAAACCATTCCGGACGTAGCCGGCCTGCGCAAGCTGTACGGCCTGCCGGCCGAACTGTCCGACTATGAAGTGGCCGAACTGGCGTTCCAGCGCCGGCGCGCCGCCACCGGCACGGATTTCCTGCAATTGCACTTGCAGCGCGTGGTCGTGATTTCCTGCGTGCTGCACGACGAGCGCCAGTTGCGCGTGTTTTCGCTGGCCGAGCCCAAATCCACCGAAGGCGAAATCATCCAGCGCTTTTACGACGGCGTGGAAAAATACACGCCGCAATTAGTCAGCTGGAACGGCGGCGGATTCGACCTGCCGGTGCTGCACTATCGCGGCCTCATGCACGGCGTGACGGCGCCGCGGTATTGGGAAATGGGCGAAGGCGAGCACGTCGATGCGCGCGAATTCAAGTGGAACAATTACATCAGCCGCTACCACAATCGCCATCTGGATTTGATGGACCTGCTGGCGCTGTACCAGCCGCGCGCCAATGCGCCGCTGGATGAACTGGCGAAACTGATGGGCCTGCCCGGCAAGCTGGGCATGGACGGCTCGCAGGTGTGGGACGCCTATCAGGAAGGCCGCATAGACGAAATACGCGACTATTGCGAAACCGATGTGCTGAATACCTTCCTGGTGCTGCTGCGCTTCCGCAAAATGAACGGCAGCCTGCTCCCGCAGGAACACGATCACCAGGTCGAGCGCGTCAAAACCTGGCTATCCACTCAGACCGCCGAACACTGGACGGAATACCGCGCGGCCTGGCGCTAGCGCGCGGCGCACACGCGCCACCGCGCGCGGGCGTCCCATCCGCAAACCTTGCATCTCGCACCGGCCTGCGCCAGGCGGCGCCGGCTCCGGCGCGATATTTCAGGTACTTGCCGGCAGGTTTGCCATTGGATAGTATCGTCCTCTGGCGCGCCGGGTGTGCGCTTTTTGCGGAGCCGATACCATGCCTGACCTGAGTGCCAAAGCCAGAAAGATCTGGGAACAACTGGGTGAAAACGATCGTGCCAATTCGGCCACCACGATAGCCGTGGTGCTCTGTAGCGACGGCAAGTTTTATTGCACCTCGAACGACGTATCGTCGATTTCAAGCCAGGCCATAAACAAGGCCCGGTCGCTTGGCATCAGCACCATGGGCACGGATTACATTTCCCAGGCCGGCGCGGGCTTCCATGCGGAAATGTGGGCCGTGCTGCAGGCCATGCTGGTGGACGCCACCGTGTCCAACGTGCTCGAACAGGTCGGTGCCAGCCGCGCCTGCTGCAAATGCTGTTCCGACGTGCTGGCTCATCTGGGCGTGGCGGCCGAAGTGACCAGCAACGATCTTTACAAAAGCTGGTACAACCCCATCACCATGGATGAGGGGTGCAAGGCGCGCGCGGGCTATGAAGCCCTGCAGCTCAAGGCTATTCCGGATTACCGCAATTTCGGCAAGAGCTACTGGTTCGTGCCCAAATCGAAAGGCCGGCACTGGCAGGAAACGGCACCCGACAGCGCCAAGTAATTTTGCGCCGGCGCGGGTGGCGCCGCCCTTTTTTTGGCGCCGTGCCGCTAAACTGCGCGGCGCCCGTCCATCCGTCTGAAAATAACCATGAAAACACGCATGACCTTTGTGGCGCTCGCCGCCTGCCTGATGCCTGTGGGTCCCGCTACCGGGGCCGAGTGCGAAAAAGTCATAGAACTGTCCAAGGTGGTCCGCGACACGGTCAAGACCCAGGACGATTTCGAGGAAAACGCCCAGGCCTTCTGCAGCGAATACGCGAAATCCGAATCGGCGCGCAACAGCCGCAGTTACGACGCGAGCTACAAATTTCTGTCGGCGTCGATAGGCCGCGAAAATGCCTCGCGTTCGGACATCGCGGCCAAATTTTGCAGCGCGAAGTCGGGCGCCGCCAGCAAGCAGTCGGCTTACCGCGAATATGTGGAATCGATCGCAGGCGACGCCTATGACGCCTACCGCAAGTGCAAGGAACTTGAAGGCGCCGGGCTCAGTTTCGACATCGACACGGCGGGCATACGCCGCACCGATCTTGGCATATCGGTGGCGTTCAGTCCGGGCCGCTATCTTCCCGCCAACAGCCAGGCGCGCCTGAGCGTGACGGCATCGCCCGGGTTTACCTGCAAGTGGGACGGCAGACCGGATTCCAGCGTCACGATGGACGCAAATTCGGCCGTGGCGCTGCAATGCACGCGCGCGTCCGCGCAGACCGAAGGTTATGTGAAGATTGTCGCCAACAACATCGGCGGCGCGCGCCCGCTCACGCTCAACTGGCAGACCTACGGCGAGGACGGCCTGCCGTCGGACCTTGCGCGCGCGAACGCGGCCCGGCTGGAACAGGCCAACGCAAAGCTCGAAGCGCTGAACCAAAGTCTGCATGGTGCCGTGGTGGCATTCGATGCCCTGCAGTGCCCGTCAGGTTGGGACGAATACCTGCCCGCACAGGGGCGTTTCATACGCGGCATAGACAATAGCGGCAGTGGCGCGGACCCGGACGGCAAGCGCGCGCCGGGCACGCTGCAGGGCGACGACAACAAGCTGCACAGCCATGGCTACATGGACATTTATTGGGCTGAGGCCTGGGGCAGCGTAGGCGCCAGGCTGATCGGCAACAAGGGCGACCAGGACCAGGACAATAAAGGCTATGAAATGGCGCGTACGACCGCGGAATCCGGCGGCAAGGAAGCGCGGCCGAAAAACGTCGCGCTGCTGTATTGCGTGCATAGGTAGGTCGGCGGGGGGCGAAATGGCGGCGTGTGCCGTGACGCCCCAACCCCGCAGCAGCCGGTGGGCAGGGGGCGCTGCGGCCCTGAGCCAGCCGTCCGCCTCGCTACATCCCGGCTAGGGCGCGCGCGCGGGCGGGGGCCTGAACTGGTCCAGATATTGGGCCATGTTGGCGCCGACGTCCATGCGCGGATCGGACGGCGTGTAGCCCTCGCTTTTCTCGCGCTCGGCAATCAGCGGCAGGGCTTTTTCGAATGCTTCGGCAAATGACGCCACGCTGCGCAGCGCCTCGTCGAAATAGGCTTTGCCGAAATAGGTCCAGTCTGCCGTGTTGCTGCAGCCGAAAGAATTTTTGTCCGGTGCGGATGCCGCGATCACCAGCGTATCGGGGTCGCGCAGCGCATCGACGAATCCCCCCGAATAGCAGGCCGACACCACCACGACGCGGTGCCGTATGCCGGATTGGTCGAGCAATTCGCGCAGGGTTTTAGGGTTGAGACCCTGCAGCCTGAGCGGCGGAAATTCCAGCACGAAATGGTGGTCTTCCGAGCCGTGCGAAGTCATGAACAGGAACAGCAGGTCGTGCTCCTTGTCCATGAGCTCGGCCGTACGTGCCAGCGCCGCGCGCAAACTGGTTACCGTGGCGATAGGTATGTCGCTCAGCGTGGCGGGATTATTGACGAGTTTCAGCGTATGACCCTGGCTGTGCCAGCGCTCGGCAAATAGCGCCTCGACACTTTGGACTTCGCGCATGAATACGTCCTGTTGCGCGTAGCCCGCGACGCCGATGAAATACAGGTTGGCGCGTCCGGCCCAGCGCGGCTGCAAGGCGGCCAGTTCGCGCGCCAGCACGGCCGGCTGGGCATAAAAATGTTCTTCGGCGCCGACATAGGCGCGCGGCGCCGGGCGGTTTTCCGCCCTTGGCGGCAGCGGGTACCACAGATCGCGAACATACGGTACCAAGGTCAGTACCGTTGCCATGGCCGCACAGCACAATACGACGTACAGGTTGCGTCCGCCGCCCGGGGTGCGTTGGCCGGCCGTCGCGGCGCGCGCGCAGGCCAGCCCCAGCCACAGCGCAGGCAGGTAATGCACGATGGGCGCCCAGCTTGCCGCCTGGCGCGAAAACCCTGCCATCAGCACGGCCAGCAGTGTGTAAATCAGCGCGTCCACGGCCGCCGCGGCGAGCGCGAAAGCCTGCAGCAGCCACAGGCTGCGCGCCGGCACGGCAAGCGCACAGGCGCAGGCGGTAACCAGTACCAGCGCGGCCGGGAAGGTCGCGCTGGACGAAGATTCCCAGGCAAAGCGGCCGGCCAGGCCGTAATGCGCGAAATCGAACAGCAGCGGTATCGCAAAGCTCACCAGCAGCGCAGCGACCACGCGCGCCGGGTGTGGCGGCGGGTCGGCCGGGCGCGGGGCCAGAAACAACGCGAGCCGCAGCGCGTACAGCACGTCGCGCGCCAGTGCGCGCAGTGCGCCGCCACGCAGCGGGCGCGGCGCGGGCGCGCTAGCGGCGGCGATGGGCGCGCAGGGCAGGGCGGACGCGGCCGGCGCGCCTGGCACTGCGGCGGGCGCGGCAGTAGGCGGCACGGCGGCTGCGCCGTCCCGCAGCGCCGTCGCGGCCGCCAGCCATTCGGCGCGCGCCGCCTCACCGGCGAAGGCCTGGGCCGGCAATTGCAGCGGCGGCGCATGCGTGAATTCGATCGCCAGGCCGCCTGCGTCAAGCTCTATGCGCGCGACTTGTTCCCAGCCGGCACGGAACTCGTGGCCGGGCCGGCGCAGGCACAAACCACCAGCGTCGATTTCCAGCGTGACCGTGGCGGCCGGGCCTTGCTGCTCGGCGGCGTCCGTTTCGTAGCGCAAAGTGATGCTGGAAAATTCCATTTTGCGGAGTTCCATTGCGACCGGGCAGGTAGGGCACAGCGCACCCCTGCTGCGGCCTCGCGTCGAGAATATGCCGCTATTCTGGCATGCGCAAGCCGTTGCGGGGGGATATATGTGCGCAGGCAATCCGGACGCACGCCCCGCCCCGCGGGCAAATTCGGCGTGCAGCCTTAACCCCGCTAGCGCCGGGTATGCGTTTATCTGCGGCAGTCGCGGCGGCGCACCCCGCGCCCGGGGCGTTTGCGCCGTGCAAGCCCGATTCCGTCCTTGAACAAGGAAATTACATGTTCCACCTGTCCAGGCTGTTTGCCCTTCTATTCCTGTTGTTTGTCCCGGGCTTTGCCGTTGCGGTCAAACCCGCGGCCGGCGTTGCGCCGGCCATCGCAGTGGCCCCGCCCCTGCCCCTGGTACGGCTGACCGATGCCGGTGCGCAGCCGATACGGCTGGCGGCGCTGCAAGTCGAAACCCGCGTGACCGGACGCATCGCGCGCACGCAATTGGAACTTGCGCTGCGCAACCCGAATGCGCGCGTACTTGAAGGCGAACTGCAGTTTCCCTTGCTGGACGGACAGCAGATCACGGCTTTCGCGCTGGATATCGACGGCCAGTGGCGGCCCGCCGTGGCCGTGGAAAAAACCGTCGGTCAGCAGGTGTTCGAAGACGTGACGCGCGCGCGCATAGACCCGGCGCTGCTCGAACATACCCAGGGCAACAATTTCAAACTGCGCATCTATCCCTTGCCGCCGGGCGGCACGCGGCGCGTGCAACTGGTCGTCACGGAACGCCTGGCCGCCGACAAAGGCCGGGCGCACCTGCGCCTGGCGCTGCCGGCGGCG
>JAEUNN010000702.1 GCA_016791085.1 Rhodocyclaceae bacterium
CCGCTCCGATACGATGTGGCAGCCGCGCCCGCCCGATCCCGAACTTGAAGCCGAAATGCTGCGCCGCCTCATGGTGCGCCTGGGTGTGGATGAAACCCGCGCGAAAACCATGCTCGCCACGGATCAGGCCGTGGAACGCGCACGCCTGCTCAAAGCCGGCGGCACGCAGACGCTTTCGCTGCAGGAACCTTTCGATCGCGCCTGGCGCCGGGTCGGATTGGCGCTGGATCGGGTCGGATTTACCGTGGAAGACCGCGACCGGTCGAGCGGCATGTATTTCGTGCGCTATGTCGATCCCGAAAAGGATGCCCAAAACAAGAAGGACGACGCCGGATTCCTGAGCCGCATGTTCTCGATGTTTGGCAGCAAAAAATCGACCAACGTGCTCACCGACGAGGGGCGCTATCGCGTATTCGTCAAATCCGAGGGTGAAGCCAGTACGGTCAGCGTGCTCACCCGCGAAGGCGGCAGCGACGTGTCCGATACCTCGCGCCGCATACTCGGGCTGCTTTACGATCAACTCAAGTAGGCACAAGCGGCGGCGCGGCGATCGCGTCGCCGGCCTGGCCTGAACGAGCGTTCGCACAGCAAATAAAAAGCCGGCCCGCAGGCCGGCTTTTTATTTCCGGCGGCATGGGCCGCCGGTAGCTGAAGCGACTGATTACTTCTTCTCTTCAGGCTTCTTGGCGTCCGCGGGGGCGGCAGCGGGCGCGGCGGGCGCAGCTTCGGCCGGCTTGGCGGCGTCGGCGGGCGCAGCAGCCGGGGCGGCCGGGGCAGCGGGCGCAGCAGCCGGGGCGGCCGGGGCGGCCGGGGCGGCCGGGGCGGCCGGCGCTTCGACCTTGGGCGGTTCCGGAGCCGGCGCCGGCTTCGGTTCTTCCTTCTTGCCACAGGCGGTGAGCGCCAGGGCGGCAAACAGTGCAGCAATAACGGTATGCTTCATGGAGTGTTTCCTTTATTTCAAATGGAAAATAAGCCCAGATACTGGGGCAAGACGATAACGCCTCGACCAAGATCGAAGTTTACCAGATGCATGCGGCAATGCAGCATTTTTGCCGGAGCTGTGGCGCAATTACAACCCTAGTGTGGTCCCGCCAACACCT
>JAEUNN010000851.1 GCA_016791085.1 Rhodocyclaceae bacterium
GGCGGCTGCGCGGCGCACAGGCGGCGCGCGGGGTGCCGCGGAGCCATCCGGGCAAAATTCCAATATCCGCCGGAATGACGCAGCCATGCTCGAAGCATTCGACGCCACGCTTGCCAGTCACGGTTACTCGGCCGATGCCGCGCAGCGTGCAGCCGCCGTGCGCCTGCAGCAACTGTACGAAGAACTGCTGGAATTCAAGGCGCGCCGCAGCGGCACGCTACGCAAATTGCTGTCGCGCGCGCAGCCGCCGCGCGGCGTGTATTTCTGGGGCGGCGTGGGGCGCGGCAAAAGCTTTCTAATGGATTGCTTTTACGACAGCGTGCCCTACCGCCGCAAACGCCGCACGCATTTCCACGCCTTCATGCAACAGGTGCACGCGGGCCTGCGCCAGCACAAGCAGCAGGCCGATCCGCTCAGCCTGGTTGCCGACGACCTGGCGAGGCGCACGCGCCTGTTGTGTTTCGACGAATTTCACGTGTCCGACATCGCCGACGCGATGATGCTGGGCCGCCTCATGGAAGCCCTGTTCGAGCGCGGCGTGGTGGTGGTGGCCACCTCCAACTATCCGCCCGACGGCCTCTATCCCAACGGGCTGCAGCGGCAGAACTTCCTGCCCACGATAGAACTGCTCAAGTCGAAGCTGGACGTGGTCGAGGTCGATGGCGGCACCGACTATCGCCTGCGCTCGCTGGAGCGCATGGACATTTACCTGGTGCCGGCCGATGCGGCGGCGGAACAGAAACTCGGGCAGGATTTCGAGCAGATCGCCGGCAGCCCCGCCAAAACCGGCAAAATCCGCGTGCTGGAGCGCGACCTGCACGTGAAGGGCCGTGCCGCCGGCGTGGTGTGGTTCGATTTCGCCACGCTATGTGAAGGTCCGCGCGCGCAAACCGACTATCTGGAACTGGCGCGCCAGCACCACACGCTGCTGTTGTCCGGCCTGCCGGTGCTGGCGCCGACGCAATCCAACGCGGCGCGGCGCTTTACCTGGCTGGTGGACGTGCTGTATGACCACCGCGTCAAATTCATCCTGTCGGCAGCGGCACAGCCGCA
>JAEUNN010000870.1 GCA_016791085.1 Rhodocyclaceae bacterium
GCCTCGTCGATGCACAGCGTGAACGTCTGGCCGTCGCGGCTGGTCGAGAACACGAAGGGGTAGCGGCGGATGAAGGCCGGAATATATTTGGCTTGCCAGGCGCCCTGTTCGTTCAGATAGAGGTTTTCCTTGCCACGCAGCCCCAGCATCGCCGCGGGGATCACCACGTCGTCCTGACTGGTAAATACGATGGCATATTCGGCGGCGGCGGCGGGGAATTCGACCGCCATCAGCGGCACCGCATTGACATGGCGGCTGAAGGCATAGTCGCCCCCTACCTCGACCGAGTGGGCACCATGACGGGCGCTGGAAACGGGAACTGCGTTTTCGTAGATCAGCAACTGCGTGGGCATGTTTGATACTCCTGATTGGTTGAACTGGGGGGGGTGGTGGACCGGGCCGCCATCGCCACGCCTCTGCGACCGTTGTAGATCAGCGGCGTGGCCATGCGAGCAGGAACCGGTCGGCGGCGCGGTCGATATCACGGCGACCGCGACCGCCGGAACTTCCCTGGAACTGCTGGGCGGACTCGGTCGGCGACCGCGTCCTGCCAGCTCGGAACGCCGCGCTCCCATAGTCGCGGCATTCGCTGATGTTTGGTTGATGGCGCTCACAGTCCGGCAATCTGTGGTGCAGGGCAGTCCACGCGGCGCAAGCCGGCTCGCCGGGTCGCAGCATTGCCAGGACGAGGGTCTGCTGCTCTGACAGATTCAACGATAAGTGAGATCAACCTAGAAATGCCCTAGAGATATCAAAATCGAATGGCGACAGGCTGCTGTTCAGGAAGCATTGTCCTCGACGCGGCGCCGAAGAGCTTCGGTTTCCGCAGAGGGTTTGACGCCGAGGACAATGGACAGCATTTCGCGGCAGCGCCGATAGACACGCAGGCTTTCGGCATGTTCGCCCTGCTGCAGATGACAGGCCATGAGGCGGCGATAGAAGTGTTCCACGATGTTGTCCACTTCGAGGGCGCACCGATACATTTCGGCCGCCATCCACCATTCGCCAGCAGTCTCCAGTATTGCCCCATAGGTCAGCACAAGGCGCTCGAAACGGATTCGGAGGCGATTGCGGTAACGGATGAGCCACGGCGCGGCAAGTTCGCGGTCGAGGAAGTGTCCCCGATAAAGTTGCAGGATTTCGCCTGCCCTGCAATTCACTGTGGGCGAGTTGCGCAGCAGTTCGCCCGCAAGGAGATCGAAGGCCCACGCATCCACCCAGCAGTGCCGCGCATCGAGGGTAAGTTTGCCATTGCCCAAAGCGAGGGCGTCTACATCGCCCAGAATTTTGCGCAGCCTGTGCAGGGTGTTGTCGAACAGCTTGCGCTGGTCGCTGCTCCCCTCGTCTGGCCAGACCGCGCCCATGAGCAAGCTGATATGGACATCGCGGCCACCCAGGGCGATCAGAGCCTGCAGCAGTTCCAGGGGTTTGCGGGGCGACTTGCCGGTGAACGACAGCGGTACCCCGTTCTTCACCAGGGAAAACCTGCCCAGGGTAAAAACGTGGATGGGACGCTGCGGCAGGCGCGGGCTTTCCGACTCTCCACCCTCGATCGGAGCCGCCATCGCAGCAACCCTCGGCTCCAACTGATCATTCATGGCTGTCGTCTGCAAATAATGATTAGTTGGACGAAGTGCGCTGACGGACCACGGGCCAGGCTTGCATTGATCATCCATGGAAGACCTGGCTGGGGCATCGGCTACCGATCAATATAGAGCCGTTTGTACCCATGCAATTACCTCATTAATGGAGCGGTCGGCGTCGACGACCACGGAAATGTCGTATGTCACCGA
>JAEUNN010000896.1 GCA_016791085.1 Rhodocyclaceae bacterium
CGACGAAATCGTGTTCGTGGTGAATAAGGCGAATCCGGTCACCAAGCTCACGCACGCCCAGATCAAGGACATCCACCTGGGCCGCATCACGAACTGGAAAGAAGTCGGCGGCAAGGACATGCCCATCACGGTGTTTTCCGATGCGCTGACCGGTGGTACCCGTGCAATGATCAAGCACGTGGTACTTGGCGGCGAAGAATACGGTGCTGTCGTGAAGCCTCAGGCAAACGTGAAAAAAGCCGGCGAAATGGTCGATTCGACCGAGGGCGGCATTGCCGGGGTCGGCAAGGGTTTCGTCGAGAACGATGCCAGTGTGACGATAGTGCAGACACAGAAAATCGAACGTCCGCTCGGCCTCATCACGATGGGCAAACCTTCGGCCGAAGTGGCCGCCGTGATCGACGCGTTCAAGGCGCAGTTGCGCAAGTAAGCTCTTCATATCATGGCGAGCCGCCGCGCGCCATGCACTGCGTGCGGTCTCGCCGCACTGGAGTAAGTCCATGGGAATAAAAACCAGCCGTAGCGTTGCTGCCAGGCTGCAATACGGATTCGGCATAGTGATTGCACTCATCGTGCTGATGGCGGGCTCCAGTTCGCTGTTCCTGATCAGCCTGTCCGGGTCCACGCAGACGGTCGCGCAGGACAACTATCCGCAGGCCATTGCGGCCAGCCAACTGGCTTATGACGCGCTGAAAATTCGCCAGATCAGCATCCAGGCGGCGGCTTCCTTTCGCATGGACGCGCTGGCCGAACTGGAGTCACTTACGGCTGCGGCGGAAAAAAGCGTCGCGGCGCTGGCGGCGATCGAAGCGCGGCACGGTCAGGCTGGCGAAGTCGCAAAACTGCGCGATCTGTCGGCACAGATCGACAAAATGGCGAACTTGGGCAAAGCCATGGCCGACGCTTATGTGAGCAACGGGGGCATAGACGCGGCCGGCCCGCAACTGGACGAATTCACACGCCTGGGCGACACGTTGCAACGCGGCATCGTCGAGTTGCGCGCGGCTTACATGAGCCGCGCCGATGCCGGCATCAAGCACACTTCGTCCACGCTGTTGCTGGCGGAAGGAACGATGATCGTGCTGTCGGTGCTGGCCATCGTGGTGGGGCTGTGGATCGCGCGCACGACCAGTGCCAGCATTACGAAGCCCATCAAGGCGGCCAGTGAAGTTGCGAATCGCATCGCAGCGGGCGACATGTCGGGACGCCCGATAGAAGTGGAATCGAATGATGAACTGGGCGAGCTGGCCCGCTCGATCAACACCATGAAGGACTCGCTGGCTCGCGTCGTAGACATGCTGGTCGAAAGTTCGGCACGCATCGACAAGACCGCCGCGTCGCTCAGCACGACCGTGACGCGCGTGTGGGGCGCGGCCGAAGACCAGCAGCGTCTGGCGCAGTGCGTCGCCACCTCGTCGGCCAACGTGTCGGCGCAAATCGCGGGTGTGGCCGGCAATGTCGAAGCCATGGTGGCCTCGGCCGAAGGCGCCGCGGATGCTGCCCGGCTGGGTGGTGCAACCGTGGAAGGCACGGTAACGGCCGTGACCGACACGGTACAGGGCCTGGCGGCACAAATGGACACGCTGGGCCGGCAGTCCGAACAGATAGGCGGCATCATCCAGACCATCAAGGAAATTGCCGATCAGACCAATCTGCTCGCGCTCAACGCGGCGATCGAAGCCGCGCGCGCGGGCGAAGCCGGACGCGGCTTCGCGGTGGTTGCCGATGAAGTGCGCAAG
>JAEUNN010000720.1 GCA_016791085.1 Rhodocyclaceae bacterium
TCATGCCTTCGTAGAGCGGCTCGCCCGGCACCACGAACATGCGCCCGCGGTCCTGCAGTTTCCACAGCGCGTAGGCCACGGCTTCGCCTTCTTCGGCCGAAATGAGCACGCCGTTGCGGCGCTCGGACAGCGCCCCGGCGAGCGGGCCATAGTCGTCGAACACGTGGCTGGCAAGACCGGTGCCGCGCGTGAGCGTCAGAAATTCGCCCTGAAAGCCGATCAGGCCGCGCGCGGGGATGCGGTAGTCGAGGCGCACGCGGCCCTTGCCGTCGGGCTGCATGTCCTGCAGTTCGCCGCGGCGGCGGCCCAGTTCTTCCATGACCGCGCCCTGGTGCCCGTCTTCGACATCCACGGTGAGCAGTTCGTAAGGTTCCTGGCGTTCGCCATTGACCTCGCGCATGAGCACGCGCGGGCGCGACACAGCCAGTTCGTAGCCTTCGCGGCGCATGTTTTCGAGCAATATGGTCAGATGCAGTTCGCCGCGGCCGGATACCTTGAATATGTCGGAATCTTCGGTTTCTTCGACGCGCAGCGCGACATTGCTTTGCAGCTCACGCGCGAGGCGTTCGCGCACCTGGCGGCTGGTCACGAACTTGCCTTCGCGGCCCGCGAACGGCGAAGTATTGACCTGAAAATTCATCGTGAGCGTGGGCTCATCCACGGCGATGGGCGGCAAACCTTCGGGGGCGGCCGGGTCGCATATGGTTACGCCTATGGCTACCTGATCTATGCCGGCCAGCAGCACGATGTCGCCGGCCGACGCTTCTTCGGCCACCGTGCGCTCGAGGCCCTGGAACACCATGACCTGTCCGGTTTTGGCGCGGCCCATGTCGGCGTCGCCCAGGCGCACCGTCACGTCCTGGTTGGTGCGCAACTTGCCGCGCTTGATGCGGCCTATGCCCATGCGGCCCAGGTAGGACGAATAGTCGAGCGAACAGATTTGCAGTTGCAGCGGGCCCTGGTCATCGACTTCGGGCGAGGGCACGTGCTGCAAAATCGCGTCGAACAGCGGCTTCATGTCGCCCGCGCGGCTGTCCGCATCGAGACTGGCATAGCCATTCAGCGCCGACGCATAGACGACCGGAAAATCCAGTTGTTCTTCGCTCGCGCCCAGTTTGTCGAACAGGTCGAAGGTGTGGTTGATCACCCAGTCCGGCCGTGCGCCGGGCCGGTCTATCTTGTTCACGACCACGATGGGCTTCAATCCCAGCGCGAGCGCCTTGCGCGTGACGAAGCGGGTTTGCGGCATCGGGCCTTCGACCGCATCGACCAGCAGCAGCACGCCATCCACCATGGACAGCACGCGCTCCACCTCGCCGCCGAAATCGGCATGGCCGGGGGTGTCGACGATATTGATGTGGGTGTCGCCATAGCGTATGGCGCAGTTCTTGGCGAGGATGGTGATGCCGCGCTCGCGTTCGATGTCGTTC
>JAEUNN010000970.1 GCA_016791085.1 Rhodocyclaceae bacterium
CCCGGGGGAATGGCCGCCAGCGCGACGAAATAATTGGCGAAATCCAGGCCGCCGGTTGCGCGCCCGACGATGGGCATGATCAGATCGGCCACGACGGAATCGACGATTTTGCCGAAGGCCGCACCGATAATGACGCCGACCGCCAGATCGACGACATTGCCCTTGAGCGCGAATTCGCGAAATTCAGACATGAAACTCATGCTTTCTCCTTGGTATTGAACTGGTTATGGCGTGTGCCGGGAGACTGGCCCCGCCCGCGATTGTGACCGAAACGGGCGGCCGCGTCACCTTAGCGGCTTTTATACCTGGCGGAAAGCCGCAGGCGGGCCGGCGCAAGCGTACCGGTTGTCGGGCGAAATTCGTGGCGCTGCCACGCCGGGCGCGCCGCATGCTGCGGGCGCGCGCTGGCGCGGATAGTCTGGAGATCGGGCTAGGGACAGCCTGCGCGGCGGCGCGCGCTTATTGGGCCGGATGCAGGGATGCCGCGGTCGCGGCCCACAGGGCGCCGCTCAGGGCGGTTTGCGTGATGCGCTGGTGCTGGTCTTCGCCGGCCGGACGCAGGCCCTGCTTGCGCAGCACGAACAATTGCGCATGCGCACCGCGCGGCAAACCGTGGCCATTCACGTGGCGCACCAGGGCGAAATCCAGCACGCCGAGGCGGCGCAAAAAGTGGGCCGCCGCGTCCAGACTTTCGAACAGACTGCGGCGGCCGTCGCCCGAAAGCAAAATGCGGCCTTCAAACTCTATGGCGCAGAAACTATGTTGCTCGGAGTCGAACAGATGCACGACCGGCGTGGCATGCGAAACGTCGCTGCGGCGCGCGCGCCAGGCAAGTTCGAGCCAGGTGGTACAGGTATTGCGCTTCATGTTTATCGTGCGGCAATTTGCGATGGCCTGTACTGATGGTAGCACCGGCGCCGCCGCGCGATCCGTGAATATGGCATGGAAAAACCGACTATTGCATGGCAGCATGTCGTCTGACGCAGTGCACCAGGCGCGCTGCATCAAAGCCCGCCCAGACAGACATATTTCATTTCCAGATATTCGTCCGCTCCATAGCGCGATCCTTCGCGCCCGAGCCCGCTCTGCTTGACTCCGCCGAACGGCGCCACCTCGTTGGATATAAGCCCCGTATTGACGCCGACGATGCCGTATTCGAGCGCTTCGGCGACGCGCACGGAGCGTGCCAGGTCGCGCGTATAAAAGTACGCGGCGAGCCCCGCCTCGCTGTCGTTGGCCATGCGTATGGCATCGCCTTCAGTGGTGAAGCGGATCAGCGGGGCTACCGGCCCGAACGTTTCTTCGCGCGCGCACTGCATGTCGGCGGTCACCCCGGTGAGTACCGTCGGTTCATAGAATGTGCCGCCCAGCGCGTGACGCCGGCCGCCAGTAAGTACTTGTGCGCCCTGGGCGACCGCATCGGCGACGTGGGCTTCCACCTTGGCGAGGGCCGCGGCGTCGATGAGCGGGCCGAGCAGCACGCCTGGCGTGCGGCCCGGGCCGACCGGCATTTTCGCGACGCGGGCGGCCAGCCGCGACGCAAATTCCTCATACACGCCGCACTGCACAAACAGACGGTTGGCGCACACGCAGGTTTGCCCGGAATTGCGATATTTGGACGCCAGCGCGCCGTCCACGGCGGCGTCGAGGTCGGCATCGTCGAATACGATGAAGGGCGCGTTGCCGCCCAGTTCCAGGGACAATTTTTTGATCGTGGGCGCGCACTGGCGCATCAGCAGGCGCCCGATTTCGGTGGAGCCGGTGAAGGACAGTTTGCGCACCACCGGGCTTGCGCACAGTTCGCCGCCTATGGCGGCCGGATCGCCCGTAAGCAGGTTGAACACGCCGGGCGGAAAGGCTGCGCGTTCGGCAAGTTTGGCCAGCGCGAGCGCGGTGAGCGGTGTCTGTTCGGCGGGTTTGACCACCACCGTGCAGCCGACGGCGAGCGCCGGGGCGACTTTGCGCGTAATCATGGCGGCCGGAAAATTCCACGGCGTGATGGCCGCACATACGCCTATGGGCTGACGCAGCACATAGAGGCGCCGGTCGGACGCCGGGGACGCAATGATGTCGCCATAAATTCGGCGCGCCTCCTCGGCGAACCATTCGACAAAACTGGCGGCATACAGAACTTCGGCGCGCGCTTCGGCGAGCGGCTTGCCTTGTTCCGAAGTCATGAGCAGCGCCAGGTCATCGGCCGCCGCCACGATGCCCTCGTACCAGCGCCGCAGCACCAGCGCGCGTTCGCGCGCGGGTTTGCCGCTCCAGGCCGGGAAAGCCGCCTGCGCCGCGGCGATGGCCGCGCGCGTGTCGGCGGCGCCGCAGTCGGGCACGCGCGCGAGCAGGGCGCCGCTTGCGGGGTCGCGCACGCTCAGTTGTGCGCCTTGCGCGGCGCCGCGCCACTCGCCGCCGACCAGGCAGGCGCTCTGCAACAAATCGCTATCCTGCAGTTGCACGTTTGTGTCCTCCCGGGCCGGGCCGCGATGCTCAGTTGCCGAGCAGGCTCCAGTCGCCATTTTTCAGCGCCTCCAGTTGCGCGCTGACATCGCGGTGTTCCTTGACCATGGCGGCCAGTCCGGCATTTTCCTGCGGGTGGCCGACCAGTATGCCGCCTACCGCGCGCCCGCCGTTGCATATGAGCTTGCGGTAGCGGTGATTGCTCAAATCTTCGTGCACGAAAGTTTCGTCGCCATCCTTGCCGGCCTCGAACCTGCCCACCGACGCCACATCCACGCCGACCACCTTGAGTATGGTCGAGGGCACCGTGCCGCTGTAGCTGCGCTCGCCGCCCAATGCATTGACCGCGGCGATTTCGGCCTGGGCCACCGCGGCCGGCCACAGGCCGTACACGTTGCCCTGGAATTCGGCGACGTCGCCCGCCGCGTATATGCCCGGCACGCTGGTGCGCATGTTTGCGTCCACGCTTATACCTTTGCCGGTGCTTATGCCGGCCGCGCGCGCCAGTTCCAGGCAGGGATCTATGCCGGCCGCGGATACGAAAATGTCCACGCGTATCGGGCGCCCGTCCTTGAGTAGTACGGATTCCACGCGCTCCGTGCCGCTTACCGCGTCGGCTTCGGATTCGGCCACGATTTGCAGTCCCATGCCGACCAGATAGCCGGTCAGCAGTTCTGCCGCGCGCGCATCGAGCTGGCGCCGTAGCAGGCGATCGGAGCGCTCCAGCACGGCCACCTTCAGGCCCAGCTTGTGCAGCGCATAGGCGGCTTCTAGTCCGAGCAGGCCGCCGCCGCCCACGATGGCCGTACGGCAGCGGTGCTGCTGCACATAGGCGCGCACTTCCATGGCGTCCTCGGCGGTGCGCAGCACGAAACTGCCGGGCAGGCCGAAATTTTTGATGGGCGGCACCAGGCTGCGGCTGCCGGCGGTAATGATGAGCCGGTCATAGTCCAGGGTTTCGCCGGTACCCAGCGTGACGCGGCGCGCCGCGACATCCAGTTTGTCGGCACGCGTATTGAGCCATACCGTGATGCGGCGCTCGTCGTACCACTTGTCCGGCTGCAGGTACAGGCCGTCCATGGCGGAGCGGCCGTAAATGAGCCGCGTGATCGCCATGCGGTTATAGAGGTGATGGGATTCGCGCGCGAGTACGTGGATTTCGCAATCCGGATGATTGCGGCGCACGTGGTCGGCGGCCGTGATGCCGGCAATACCGTTGCCGATGATGACCACGCTGCGTATCGACTTGTCCACCGGCAGCGCGGCTGGCGGCGCGGCGGCCGGCTGGTCGCCGGCAGGCGCCGGCTTGAGGCTCACGCACACGTTGCCCTGCACACGCGCGCAGCAGGCAAGGCGCGCATTCTCGCCCAGGCCCAGGCGCGCCAGCGTGGCGCGTTCCTCGTCCGAAACGGGCGAGAGGTTTTCCATGTGCTCGGTGATATGCACCGGGTCGCCCCCGCACATGCCCATGCGGCAGCCGGGCTCTATCGGTACGCTATTGGCTTCCGCCACCTCCAGCAGCGTGCGGCCGCGCGTCACGATCACGCGCACGCCGCCGGGCTCGAACGCCACTTCGGGGCCGGCTTCGGCATCCTGTTTGGCCAGCACGCGTTTAGCGCTGGCACTCAGGCCCACCTGCTGCGGCGCCAGCGCCGCATTCAGGAAAATGCGATCGTGGCGAAAGCTCCGGTATATCCAGTGCAGCGATACCAGCCCCAGTGCGCCCTGCAGGGCCGGGGCGAGCAGGGGTGAGGGCGTCAGGTCGGCAAAGCCGGCCGCGGTGGCGACCAGCCTGGGCATGACCCACCAGTAGAACAGGTTCAGCGCCGCGACGGCATATACGGCGGTCAGGCGCGAGCGCGGCGTTTTGAGGAAGGTGTCGAACAGCGTGAAACTGCCTATGCTGATCGCCATGGTCAGGGCGAAGCGGCCGTAAAGCTGCAGCCAGTCTTCCTGGCCCGGCTGGGTCGTGAAATAGGCGACGATGAGGCCCGGAAACGCGCCCGCGAAAAAGCGCCGGTAGCCGCGGTATTGCGCGTCGTCGTCGTACTGGTCGGCAAGGTAGGCGGCGAGCGGGTTGAAGTCGTAACAGTTTTTCGCGCAGCCCACGCAGGGCTGGCAATGACTGTTCGGCACCACCACGTAGGGCGTCTGTCCATACAGGCGCTGCACCGGCAGCAGCGGGCAAAAACTGCTGCACCAGCCGCTCTTGCCCTTGAACACGAAACCGCCGGCAAAGGCCAGCGCGAGCGCACCGAACACCACCGCGGCGGCGGCCGGGCCGTTGTTGTTGAACAGCAGGTGGCGCGCCGGCACCGCGAGAAACAGCACGCTGATGCCGAACACGTAGGCGTACTCGCGCATCCAGCCGCTTAGCGTGAGGCCGCGCGTGAAGCCGAACAGGCGCGGTATCTGGTTCATGGCGCTGAGCGGGCAGAGGTTGCGCCACAGGCCCGGCACGATGAAAAACACCAGCGGCAGGCTGGGCACCAGCAGGCCCCAGAACAATGTCAGGCCCTGTTTGGGATTCACGATGAGCAGCGTGCCGACGCCCAGCGTGAATGCCACCGACAGCACGCGCAGAGCGTGCCACACCTTGCGCGGCACGCGCGAGGGAATCTGCATGTAGTTCGGAAACGGCTGCAGGCTAGGCATGAGTGCTCCGGCTGAAAATCAGCGTATCAGCGCAGGCCATCCACGGCATAGGCCATGGTGTGGCGCAGGCGCAGCGACAGTATGCGTCCGAGGTCGAACAGGATTTCGCGCGCAAGTTCGGGGTGATGGGCCGCCAGCACTTCGAAAGAATCCAGCGACAGCACGTGCATTTCGCCGTCGGATACCGCGCGCACGGTGGCCGAGCGGGCCTGGGCGTCGAAAAATGCCTGCTCGCCGAATACCGAGCCTTCGTCCAGTTCCGCCACGCGCATGAAGCTGCCGCGCTTCTTTTTGTGCGGCACCACGACTTCCAGACTGCCGCGCGCAACGATATAGATGGCGCGGCCGGTGTCGCCTACCCGCAGCACCTCGTCGCCGGCCCGGAACGGGCGCCGTTCCGTGAACGAAAGCAATACGCGCCAGCTGTTTTCGCCGTGTTCGGGCAAAAACACCAGCGTGGATTGCATGGGGCGATCGCCATCGCCCGGATAATCGAAAAAGCCGGAAAAATCCATTTTGGGTGATCTCCATGCGGACGACCCGGCCATGATAGCCGCGCGTCCGCCCGGCGTGTGTGACACGCAGCCAGCACGCGCCGCCACGGCAAACGTTTTGCCCGCGCGGCGGTCGATAGGCAATGGCCCGGGCGCTGGCCTGCGAGATAAGGAGCGGTCATGAAATTTGCCCCGATAGTGCTGTTGCTGCCGCTCGCGGCCTGGGCCGGCGGATCGAACTACGGCGTGGAGCCCGGCGCGCGCGCGCAGATTGAGGGGCGTGTGACGGAGTGGCCGGTGCCGACACCCAAATTCGCGCGCGACCCGGCGCCGGCGCCAGACGGCAGCATATTCATCACCGTCATGTCGGGCGACCGCATCGCCCGCTTCGACCCGCTCGCGAAAACTTTCCGCGAATGGGAATTGCCGCCGGGTGCGCATCCGCATGGATTGGTTGTGGATCCGGAAGGAGTCGTCTGGTATACCGGCAATGGTAACGGAACCATAGGCCGCCTGGATCCGGCGAGCGGAAAAATCCAGGCGTTTGCGGTTCCAGGCGGGGGCGACCCGCATACCATCGTGCTGGACGGCGCGGGCAAGCTGTGGTTTACGGTACAGAACGGCCAGCGCATAGGCAGCCTGGAGCGCAGCAGCGGCCGCATGCAGGTATGGAATACCTCGGGCAATCCTTACGGCATCGCCGTCGATGGCGCCGGCAAAATCTGGTTCTGCCGCATCGGCGACGACCGCGTCGGCAGGCTGGACCCGCTTACCGGAAAAATGGACGAAATCGACACCGGCCGCGGCTCGCGCCCGCGCCGCATGGCGGTCGCCAAGGACGGCACGCTATGGGTGACGGCTTACGGCGACGGGCGCCTGTTGCGCATAGATACGCGCACGGCGCGCGTCGTGCAGGCCTACGCCATGCCGGGCGGCGCGCAAAGCGGTCCGTATGCCGTTACGGTGGATGCAGCGGGGCGGGTGTGGGTGGATGAAATCAATACCGACGTCGTGGCGATATTCGACCCCGCCGCGCAGAGCTTTCGCGCACTGCGCCTGCCGACTTCCAATACCGGCATACGCAAGGCCATCATCGCGGCGGACGGCCGCTACTGGTACATGGGCTCGCACAGCGGCAAGCTGGGCGTGATCGAATGAACGATCAGTTGCGCGCGGTTTGTTGCGGCGCTTCGAAGCGCATCAGGGCATGCAGCGTCGAGGCCACGGCCACGCCGCGCAGGCGCGCGGGCTGGAAACGCGTGGCATAAGCCGCCTGGCGCGCGGCCGCGTCGAACACCTCGCCGGCGCTGCTGGATAGCACGCGCGCCGACGTGACGCGGCCCTCGGCATCGATGTCCACTTCCAGTTCCACATCGGCGCTCAG
>JAEUNN010000979.1 GCA_016791085.1 Rhodocyclaceae bacterium
GATAAATTGATAAGCGACGTTCTTGGCTGGATGAAAGACCAAGGGCCAAAAGGTTGCCAAAAAAGATTAGTTGAGGCTAGCCCCTTTTCAGCTCCTCGATCTGAGGAGGACAAGTTCCTTTTGCATTTTTATTTCCTGTCGTCCGAGTTTTGCTTGACGTGCTGCGCCGATGAGTCGTTGGAAGAGGTTATGCCGCGGATCATCCCCAATTCGACCATTCGCCTTACGGCCTTGTCGGCAGATCGATCTGATCCTTGCGCCAGCTATCGACGTCTTCGAGCAGAGTCGCTTGGAAACGAGTTCCAACGAGGGTGCCTGTCGTCGTGGCTCGTTCTCTTGGCTTCGCATCCATGTGGAAAGGAAAAAGGGTTACGCTTGATTAATTTCCTTTTCGCCCTCTATTGAACCCTGGACGTTTTTTCCCTTAATTTTCCCGACCAGCCTACTCGGAAATGGGCTTCTTGCGGGCACGCTTCGATTTTGGCGGCGCACAAGTGGCAGCGTCTACACTCTGCGGCGTAGGCTGCGTAACCTTCAAGAGGCCTATGCGGGAGATGGAAACAACGGACCCGGGAGATACTTGCTCGGGAGTGGGGCCGAATTTTCCTGTCCCCACCAAGAATTCAATCATCAGCTCGTAGTGCCCTTCGTGCACACCATAGTGGCCGATGAGGGTGCGCGTCAGGTCTAGCAATGAAAGCGGCTGGTCGACGACGTTCGGCGGCAACGCTTGATCAATGTTTTGCGGCCTGGACATTGCTCACCCTCCTGAAAATCGGAACATCTCCCTGGGGTATGGCTGCTACCATTTCGGAAAACGCTTCGATGTGACCGTGGATTTGATTTTGGGCCGCTCCGCTCCCTGTGGGACTTAGCCATGCGTCCAAGGCTTGGCATATGGCTTCGTTGATACCGCATCCGCATAACGCAGCCTTCTGGGCCAGTTTCCGGTGCCGGTCCTCACCGATGCGCACATTGAAAGTGCCGCTATACGGCTTGTCGGCAGGCCGGCCCGTACTCGCGCAGTAGTCAAGATAGCGGTCCACCGCCTGTTGGAATGCAGTGTTCAGCGCGGAAATGGTATCGCCTTCGTAGGTAATGATGTCATTGATGAATAGCAACCGGCCGTGCAAACAGCCATCCTCCAGGCTCGCCTCAATGGTGCCAGAGTAAGTCTTGTACGATAAAAACTTGTCCGCCATGTCAGTTATCCTTGATCGTGCCAACCCTGCGCAGCGCGTCGATTACGGCTTCAATCTGGTAACGCTTCAGAATGCCAGATGGGTGCGTCTTTGAAATACTCAACCGCGGTCCAGATGTGTGCTCGAAGGTGTAGTGGGAGCCTCCGCTGCAGGCGGCGCGGAATCCGGCCGCCTCCATCACGGCTAGCAATTCGTCCCAGGTGAAATCCGTCGGCGAAGGTGTGGCGCACAGCCGCTCCAGTCGCTTCTGCTTCTTGGACATGCGATTATCGATTCAAGTTTCGAAATCTGCAACTGCTCGACGGTTGCAAAGCGTCGCTTTTTTACCCGGCCCAGGTTACTCTGTCAACCCAGATCGGCTGTGCCGGGCGCATCCTGTCCCGCGGGCAGAAATCGGGGCAGACCACGGCTTTGCCTTCCTTTGGCGGGGCGGGGTATTTATCCCGTCCCAATCATTTGGCGAGCGCGAAAGGCAAACGACCGCACCTTGCACAGAAAGGGGGAAAAGGATGGGAAAAGGGGGCCCGGCTCGACTTATGGTCGAAATTTTTACTTATTTCCCACCGCGTATTTCGACTCGTCTGCGTGAATCGCTCGATCAGGGCTGATCGCACGTGGTGCCGCCAGTCCAGCTCGCGGAGGGCGGAAATCGCTGTCGGCGGGGCAAGCGGGCTCCGGGGAAACCAGAGTCCGCGCAAGGTAACTTCAAAATGCAAGCTTCCGGCCGAACGGGCCTTTTCGAGGCTGGCGCAGATTGCGCGATTCTGACCGCGATGCGGCGCTCCTTGTCGTGGTCCTCCGGACGCGGTTCTGACAAGCGCTCGCTGCCCGCAGTCAAACGCCCATCCGTCTGTGTTTCGCCTCCTTGGGTAGCAAATGCTGCCAGCCAACCGCCTGATGGGATTGCCCGTTTCGCAATGATCGGTGCCAATTTTCCGTGGCTCTGCCGGCAGACTGGGCGGCGGGTCGGCCTGGAGTCCGCCTTGCCCTGTGCGCCTCGCTTGGATGCGCACTTCGGTGCGGGGGTGCAAGGCCCGTAGGGGTGCGAGACGCGCCGGGCGACTTTGCGCCACCCCGGGCACTGGCGGGGCGTGCTAAAGTGGGCAACATGCTGCGCGTCGGCCCGCGCCCAACCCAACCCGCCGTCTGGTCCGTTCCCATGCCCACCACAGAGTTTCACATCGAAGGTATGCGCAGCGAAGACGACCTGCGCAATGTCATGAATGCCATCCAGGATTTGCCCTGCATATCCCATTCCGAAGTGAATCTCGCCAATGGCTTGGCGGTGATCGAGCACACCAGCATGCTGTCGGAAGGGGAAATTCGCGCGGCGGTCGAGGATGCCGGCTACGCCACCCGCTGAGGGCTGCGGGACGCCGGGCCGGTCTGGCTGGACATTCGCTGTATCGATGCCAGGGACCCGGTAAAAGCGGTCATACGATCGGGTTCGGGTGACTTAAGCGTCCAACTTGCCAGCTTGCGAGGTGGGCGCTGCGGATTCGAGAAAATCCTTGATTGCGGCAACAACCGCGTCTGGGGCGCTGACGTGCGGAAGATGACCGCTCGCGTCGATAACGCTTAGCCGGCTGCCGGAAATGTGGTCACGGAGGTATCGCGCAACCTCCAGCGGAATGGCGAAATCGTCTTTCGACTGGACGATCAGGGTAGGGACGGATACATGCATCAAGTCCTTGCGATGGTCGGATTCGAGTATCGTGATCAGCGTACTTGCCGCCCGCGTGAATGGAATCGAGTCGAGGTGCCTGGCATAGTATTCCACCAGGTGCGGCTTGCCTGAATCGCCCAGGGCCTGCCGTGCGAACGATTGGGTCCAGCCGTAATAATTCCGGTACATCTGCAGGTGAATGGCGCCGATCATGTCCTGAGTAAACCCCCCGTGGTACTCAAGGTCATTCAAATACCGCGGCGATGCCCCAAGCAGGACCAGCTTCGAGTACAGGTCGGGACGCTCGATACTGGCGAGCGTGGCGATCATGCCGCCGACGGAGTGGCCGACCAGGATGGCGTCCTTGAGGCCAAGGGCGACGCCGACCTCGACCACGTCCGCGGCATAGCCACGCAAAGTCACATACCGGTTGCTGTTACGTTCGAACGCTTGTTGATCCGAACCTCCGCAACTCGCGTTATCGAGCAGGACGATCTTGTATCCGGCGTGAAACGCGGCTGCCACGTCGGACCAGGCCGTTTGGTCGGTGCCGAAGCCGTGGACGAACACCATGGTCTCGCCAGCGCGCGGATTGCCGCACAGGTTCACATTGTTGCGACCGATAGGGCCAGGGGAGTTCATGTAGGGGATCCAAAGCGCCCGGGAGGACGCGTCATCATAGGTCAAGCTTCCGCTTCGTAAAAGACGTTGGGCCGGGCAGTTGCGGACACTCTTTGCGATGCCACGCGGTGCGATCGCAATTGGCCGGGTCCGGACATGGGATTTGCGGCGCAGCGGATGCTGGAAAGAACAACAAAAAGCCCGGAAAAGAAGCCGGCGGAAAACCGAAGTCAATGCGAGGTATTTGTACCCCAGAATGACGAAGCCTGTTTCGGGGCAAGGATGCATTTAGCAATTACCTCGTTCCGACACCAATTGCCCCCTTGGGAATCGTACAAACACCAAGCGTCCAAGCCGAATGATCTGTCTATGATTAAATCGTCTCAGCGCGCGTTTTCATCTATTGGGACCCTGCTGCACAACGAGCCAGACCGCTTCGGTAAGATGGGTTCGTGGGCGGCGCGCGTTTACGCAAAGTACCGCCAGATTTCGGGCGAGCAAGACGATTTTATTCAGTGTGATTCAATTACGCGCTGACGTTTAAGCTTGGAGCTAACGAAACCACCCATTCGGGAGAGGAGGGGTTCTGTGCGACAGATAAGAATCAAGGTCGGCGGAACGCCGACCGGTGAGCAGCACACTTGGGCTTATCCGCTTGGGCAGACACTTGGCCTGTTCGCGGTCCCGGTCTATGATTGCTACGTCCTCGGGACCGATGATTCCGGGCGGGCAGTGCGCGAGTGCTTTGATGTGTTGCGCTTCGGCGTGCATTGCACGGATGGAAAAACCGCCCGCGTGGTCGGACTGGCCAATGTTCAAACCCACGTTATCTAGGCCTGGTTGCCTAATTATCGTGTGCATAGTGCGGACTCCAAGGAAAACGGCGCGTGGCAGGTGTACGGGAACTTTCTGATTCACGATGGTCCGGATAACGCATCGGAAATATTCGCCACGATAGGTTGTATAGAAATCATCGGTGAGCGCGGATTCGTCCGGTTCAACGATTTGCTCGTCGCACTTTCGGGGCTGCGGGACGGCCCCAGGGCGGGCAAACTTAAGGCCATCGGGAGTGGGGGGAAAGTCGTGATTTCGTATGAGGCCGCGGTACGCCCGCAACTCAAAAGGGCATCCTGAGTTGCGGCTGCGCCGAGACTCCTGGCGGGTGTCCGTCTGTGCGGCGGCGTTACTGCTGTGTGCCGGCAGTGTTGCCGCGGCGTGCACTGTCGCGCCGCCGGAACAGGTGGTGCGGGCGGAACTTGATAAGACCTTCGGTACAGCGGCGGGCCTTTCAGGCGTGCGGGAGTCGGCCATGGAGGCGGCTGAGGTACGCACCGTGTTGCAGAAAAATCTCGCGCCGGGACTGTTGCGGGGCGCGCTCGGCGCATCGGGTAGCGATTTCCGCGTCACAGGCGCCGGGGCGAACGCGGGCGCGCAGGTGGCGCTATTGGTCGTGCAGTACCGCGACAAAAAAACCGCAGCGGACAGAGCCACCAGCACAGCCGCGCTGGGCGGCTATTTTAGGCGCACGAAAATTCTTACGCGCTTTTCCTGCGCTGCCGCGGGTTCGGATTTGGTGGTCGCATTTACCGAGTCCAGTGGCAATGCAGACCTGGTTCGCTTGGTCGAGCGCTTGCCCCGATTGGTTGCTAGTGCGCGGGACGCGGGCTCGACGCCGGATTGCGCGGGCAAACCCGACCGACGCGAGCCGTAACCTGTTATCTGTGTCGGCGCAGCGAGCATCCTCCGCTTGCTGATCGAGTGCGGGTTGGAGAAGGCGCGATCGTTCGGTTTCGGCTTCGAATCGAGCCTCGCGTGCTTCGTTCACCTGATGTTCGGAGTAGCGCCCAACTTCTATCCGCACTTGGCGGTACGAACCGCGTTGACCGACTTGGCCGTCCAGCTCAAGCAAGGTTTGAGCCTGTTGCCGGAGCGCATACCCCGCACTCAGCTGGTTTGGCGGGCGCAAGGTACAGAAGCGGGTTTATGCTGCTTCGCCAAGGCACACCTGCGCGCGTGATTGCCCGCGTCTTGC
This sequence comes from Rhodocyclaceae bacterium, assembly GCA_016791085.1. Taxonomy (GTDB): domain Bacteria; phylum Pseudomonadota; class Gammaproteobacteria; order Burkholderiales; family Rhodocyclaceae; genus JAEUNM01. The sequence continues at coordinate 5,522 of JAEUNN010000979.1, forward strand.
GTGGTCCGCTTCATGCCGGATGAAGCGCGGTTGCTACGCCGGGCATCCAGGCGGTGGATTCTGGCAGATCGCGCAAATTGGACGCCATTGCATGCTCAGGCATACTGGGCAGGATGGACTTGGCTGGCGCGAGACTGGGCGTTTATACCAAAGCCGGACTCAGCAGTCGCCTTGCGGATGCGCCGAGCCGGCCCCGCACCGGCCGATTAAGTTGAACCAGCGGATCCGGAAACGAGAGCGGCCCCGAATGACGGGTGAGCGTATAATGGAGTTTCGTTTTTAGTACTAAATTCATGGCTGCTTCCTGCCTGGTCTGCTTTCGCGTTGTTGCTCCGATGTCACACGATTAGGCGAACATGCTTTTGTACGTTCTCGATCTGCTGGGGGTCGCCGTGTTTGCCGCCAGCGGAGCGATTGCCGGCATCCAGGTCAAGCTGGACTTGTTTGGCGTCCTCGTGCTTGCCTCCATCACCGCGGTAGGGGGCGGCACAATCCGCGACGTGCTGCTGGGCCACTACCCCATTTTCTGGGCCAAGGACTCGCGGCCTCTGGTCACCATCCTGGCCGCAACCGCGCTAACCGTGGTCTGGGTCCAATACTTTCCTGTACCGCGCGACGCTCTGCTCGTTCTTGATGCATTCGGTCTTGCCCTGTTTGCAATATCCGGTGCGCAGGTCGCCGAAAGTGCGAACTGCAGGCCCTTGGTTACCGTGCTCATGGGTACATTGACAGGCTCCGGCGGCGGTGTCGTTCGCGACGTGCTCAGCAACAAGGTGCCGCTTATTCTGCGACAGGACATTTACGCGACTGCGGCTATAGCGGGTATCGTACTTTATTTGCTGCTGCGCTGGATGAAAGTGCCAACCGCGTTGGCATTCGTTGCCGGTGCCGCGGCAGTTGCCGGAACGCGACTGGCCGCAGTCGCATACGACCTGCAGCTTCCGGTTGTGGGTTTAGCGCGTTGAAAGGACGGGACCATGGATGTTTGGACTTGGCCTGGTCGTCAGCCCGCAATGGATGGGCATCGACGCCGTTTGGCAGGGCGCTTGCGCCGCGTTTAATCTGGCCTGC
>JAEUNN010001000.1 GCA_016791085.1 Rhodocyclaceae bacterium
CGCTGCGGGTCCATGCCGCCCGGCAGATCGGGCATGTCGTGCAGGCTGCGCGCCAGATCGGCATAGTGGATGTGGTTGTCCGGCCGCGCCCAGAGCAGGCGCGCCAGCCATTCGAGCAGGCTGCGCAATTGTTCGGCCGACAATTCCTGGGCCTTGCGCCGGTAGCGCTGCAACCACTGGTTGGTATAGGTGACGTAGAGCGCGCCGGCGCTCACGTCGCCGCCGCGCGCCATCAGTTCCGGCAGGGACCCCACCATCATGTCCAGCAATTGCGGCACTTCGGCCAGGGCTTCGAGATTGTAGGTGTCGTGTATGAACTTACGCGCCCGCTCGGCTTCGTCCGCACCAAGCCGCCGCGCCAGATAATCCTTGATCTGGTCTGTCGTAAATAGCGGCAACTGGTCTATGACCGCGTCGAATGCGCGCGCGCTCCTGCCCAGTGCGGAATCGCCGCCGAACAGGCGGTCGTGGCCTTCGGCGGCGTGGCGCGCATCGCCGTGGTCCTTGAATAAATGCGTGCGCGACGTGAGCAGGATGCGATTGCCCAGCGCATTTTCGCCGCGGCTGGCGGCGGCGCGTATGAGCAGGCGCAATTGTTCGTCCATGCTGCGGCCGGCCTGGGCTAGGCCCATTTCGTCGAAACTATCGAGCAGCAGCAGCACCCGCCCGGCGCCCAGCAAATGCAGCAGCAGCGCGGGATCCACGGTGAGCCCCAGTTCCGCGCGCATGTGTTCCTGCAGCAGGCTTTCGAGACTGACGGCGCTAGGATAGTCGCGCAGATTGATGGCGAGCGGCACGGGCAAGGACGGTTCGTCCAGCGCGCGGCAGGCCAGTTCGTAAGCGAAACGTTCCACGAAGGAGGATTTGCCCGTGCCGTAATCGCCCAGCACGAGCCACAGGCGCGAGCCCGTGCCGGCGGCCCAGTCCAGCGCGTGCGGCAGCAATTCGCGCGGCTTGGCATCGGGCAATTTTTCCAGCCGCACGAACTGATTTACATACCAGCGCGCGAGCGAACTGGCTTCGTAACGCGCGCGTATGCGGCGCAGATAGTCGGAAAAATCGAACAGGCTGCGTTCGAGGTCGGCGTAGGTCAGCGCAAGTATGTTTTTGGCTTCGGCCGCCGCGCGCGCGGCCGGCGCAAAATCCCCGGACGCGACGATCATGCCCTGGGCGCGGCGCTGCCGGGCTTGCGGATCGTCGAGCCAGGATTTGAAGGTATCGACGACGTCCTTGCCCACGTTGTCGGCGTAATCCTTGCATTCCACGAACCAGGTTTCGCTGCGCCCGAAATCCAGTTTTTTGGTGGCGATCAGATCTATGCGGTTGGCGTCGACCAAAGTTTCGCCCTGTACTTCAAAGCCGCGCAGGCGCAGCAATTGCGCCACGCGCTGTTCGAATGTTTTGCCGCGCGCGCTGGTGGAGCGGCGGCCCAGTTCGGGCTCTGCCATGGCGCGCGCGTCGACCTGTGCCGTGAGCACGAGAATTTCGCGGTGCAGGGCCTCGATGCGCCGGTCCAGTTCGAAATAGGCCAGGGCCGTGGGCGAATCCGGCTGAGATGCCGCGAGCAGGTCTTCGGTGAACGGCAGGTCCGGGTGAAACGGCACTTCCAGGGTTTCGGTGGGCAGCAGGCCGAATGCTTCTTTCCACACCTTCTGCCCGGCTTGCACCAGATCGACGCGATCCGCCACGATGGGCGACGCCACGAGCAGGCGCTTGAGCGGCGGCAATGGATCGCGCGAGGCGACCGTACTGCCCGCGTCCGCCGTGGCGGGCGTCAGCGCGCGCCACACGTCCGCCAGCCCCAGCACGTTCTGCCGGCCGTAATTGCCCACCAGCACGGTCAGGTGGGGCAGCAGCATGGCGAGCAGCCCGCCTATGTCGGTGTAGCCGGTGCGCGCATCGAGGATGACGGTTTCAAAGCCGGCATTAGCCATGGCGCGCAGGGCGTCGCGGAACAGCGCGAGGCCCAGGCCCAGGTCCTCGCGCAGAAAGCCGTCCCAGCGTATGCGTTCGTACAGTTCGGCGGGCCGGGCGCCTTCGGCGCAGGCAGGCAGCACGTACAGATTTTGCGCGACCGGGGTTTGCAGGGCCAGGCCGGCCAAAGCCGAAAAATCCGGCCGGCTGTTTTTGGGCTGCGCCTGCCAGGCGATGAGCCATTCGAAAAAGCCCAGTTGCGGCAGACTGGCGGGGCTTAGTTTGCCTATGCGATGCAGGCCCGGCGCTTCCACGTCCAGATCCCACAGCAAGGTTTTGCCGCGCCGCGCGCGCAACAGGCCGATATTGGCGGCCAGCAGCGTGCGCCCAACCCCGCCCTTGTAGCTGTAAAACGTGATGGTGTAGGGATAGTCGTACATGGTGGCGGGGGGTGGCGGGTGGTGGCGGCAATTTCCGGGCGGGTGCGCGCCGTGGCCTGCGGCCTAGGCGGCTTCGGCTGCGAGCCAGGGGCGGTGTTCCTGCACCACCTCGACGTTGGTCCAGAATCCGCGTCCATGCGCCGCGCCAGGCGAGGCGGGCGGCTTGGCGGCGTATTGCGCGGCCTGCTCGCCCGCCCGGACTCCGTCGGGATGGGGCGCGGGCGCCGCAGCGGCCGGCGCGGGTGCGTACTTCGCCCCTTGCTCACTGAGCTTGAGCCGGTTTTCGCGGCCGTCCTTGCGCTTTTCGAGCAGGCCGTGGCTTTCCATCAGCGACAGCAGTTGCGACAGCCGGCCGGGCGTAATGTCCACACCCTGGCCGGACAGGGCCGCGGCCAGATCCGATTGGGCGGTTTCTTGCGCGCCCAGCATGCCCAGCAAGGTTTGCACGTGCTTGCGGCCCAGGATCAAATCCGGGTCGCGGCCTTTGAGCGCCTGGCGGCGCGATTCGAGCATGTCGCTGGCGGCTTGCCAGCGTGCGCGCCAGGATTCCGGCAGCGTGGCGGCATTGCGCGCCCGCGTGCAGGCGTAGGCGAGCGCGGACTGCAATTCGGCAATGCCTTGTTCGTCGCCGTGGCGCGCGATGGCGGCGGCCGACCACACGATGAACAGCCGGTCCAGCAGGCGCAATGACCAATCCGGCCAGGGGTCGTCGGCGCCGAGCTGGCGCAGCGCATCCACCACTTCTTCGGGCGACGACGACGCGACCAGACGGCCAGGGTCGGGATGATTGAGCAGGTGTGGAATCATGGTGCGGCAGTAAATATTGCTAAACGGTTTGCACCAGGAAAACTTTACTACGGTTTAGCTCGCGGCGGGCGCTTTTTCAAGTCCAGCGGCAGCACCTGGGCCGACGGGCGTTGCACGAATAGCGATTGGATTTGCAAGCTTTGCCAGCCGGGCAGCTCGGCGTGGAAAAATTTGAACGTGCCGTCCGCGGCCGATTGGCGCGGCATGGGCTGGTTGGCCACCAGCGTGCAACTACCCAGGCGGCGCCGGAATTCGGCGGCCTGACGCAGGTGCGGGTCCATGCTGTCGCTCATGCTGGGCACGACTATCCAGTCCGGCTCGCTGAGGTTCAGCATGTCGCGCACGCTGCCGTCGAAATAGTCCTTGCAGATGGCTAGCGCCAGCAATCCCAGCGGTGAGGCCAGCGCTTCGAACGGATCGCACGGGTCCAGGGCTTCGGCGTGGCCGTCAAACGTGACCGCGCAGCGCTTTTCCACGGCCAGGAGCAAGCTGCCGTCGGCCGCGACCAGTTCGCCGCGATTGCGGAATTTGCCTGGCGGCTTTTGTTCGTGGAAGCTGCCCAGCATGACGAGGCCGACCTGGTGCAAATGGCTTTGGCGGCTTTCCCGCAGCAACTGGTCGCACAGATCGGCCCGCAGATCGGCCGGCAGCGTCAGTTCCGGGAATATGAGCATGTCCGCCTTGTGCTCGCGCGCCCAGGCGAGCGCGTGCTGCGCAGCGCGCAGGCGCACGCCGGGCTCGGCAAGCCCCGACAAGGTGAAGTGCAGCCCCTGGTAACACGGGGCAATGTTTTCCGCGACGCCGTCGGCGAAGGCGGCCAGCACAATGCACAGATCTCCCTTGCGCGCCAGGCGGTCGAGCACGGCGGCGGCGTTACCCCTGGGCGCCACCACACGCAGAGGCATGAGCCCGGCGGGTGCGGCAGGCAGCACGTGGTGGTAGCGCAACCAGCGCGCCAGATTGCCGAATTGACGCGCCACATAGCCACGGCCTGCATCCGGCCGATGGCGCGGCACCAGCCAGAAGTTCTGCTCGCCATCGCGCACGGCGCGGTCCGCGCCACGATCGCCGGGCAGCGTTTCGCCATGGACGTATGCATCCAGCGCGGCAAGCCACAGCAAGGGCGCGCCCGCAAGTTCGGCTGCCGCGGGCGGCACGCCCGTGTCCAGGCGGTCCAGCGCATCGCGCAGGGGGGCCGGTTCATCCGCAAGCGGGCAGCGCAGTTTTTGCCAGTCGTCCAGGGCCTGCTGCCCATTGCCGTTGTTCTCGCGCGCGAGCCGGGCCAGGCGCACCAATGCGCAAGCCG
>JAEUNN010000728.1 GCA_016791085.1 Rhodocyclaceae bacterium
GCGACCAGCGCGGATCACGACGTAAGTTCCGAGCCGGGTTTCCGCATCGGGCTCCACGCCCTCCCCGAATATCGGCCAGTCGGTACGCCCGTTGTTCAACAGCCCGCTGAAGCTGACGCGCGACATGACCTCTTTGACTTCGGGCAGCCGCGCGATCAGTTGCGCGCGCCGCGCGGAATCGGGGATCAGGAATTTTTCCGGCGAGCGCGAACCGGATTCGTAATACCCATTGGTAAAGACTTGGATGTGCCCCAGCTGGGAATGGATCGTGGCTTCGCCGATCTGGTGAAACAGGTCGCGCACGAACCCGCCCGACAGAATCAGCCCGACCACCCCGAAAACGATGGCGGATAGCGTCATCAGGGTGCGCACTTTTTGCCGCAGGATATTGCGCAAGGCTAAGCGGAACATGAGGAATCCACTCCAGTTCGGGGCTTCGCCGCCATCGCCCCTGCACGCGGCCTAACGGTTACGGCGCAGCGCATCGACGATCACCAGACGCGACGCTTTCCACGCCGGATAAAGACTAGACACCACCGCTGCGCCCACCGCAAGCGCCAGCGCGTCGAACACCACGCGCAGCGTCAGGTTGATATGCCCGTCGAACCCTTTGTCCATACCCGGCGGCGGCGGGAGCGGTATGCCGATGCGGGAAATCACGAGCGCGGCGATACAACCCAGTATTACGCCCGTCAGGCCGCCCACGACGCCCAGCATCAGGCCTTCGCTCACGAATATCCGCAAAATGCGCCGGCGGCGCAGCCCGAGTGCCATGCAGGTGCCGATTTCGCTGGTCCGCTCCAGCACGCTCATCGACAAGGTATTGGAAATGGAAAGTACGAAAATGACCGCAATGATGCCCTGCACGACAGCCACCTGACGGCCGAACAGTTCGCGCGTCTTGTTATAGAAATCGGCCAGACGATACCAGGGCACAAATTCGAACTTCGATTCGTCAAAGCGGCTGCGCAGGCCACGCAACATGGAATCGGTGTGCGCCGTATCGTCAATGAGCAATAGCCACTGGTGCGCCCCGTCGGCGCGAATAAGCGACTGCCCGAGCGTGATCGGCACCCGCAGTGCGGCATCGTCATAGGCTTTGCTGACCGATGAAAATATCCCGCGTACACGCCCCTCAACGGCGTTGATGCTGCCCGCAGCGGTATTGGCCATCATTACGACGGTATCGCCCACTTTCGCCCCCACGTTGGTGGCGAGTCCGCGCCCAAGTATCACGCCCTTGGGGTCGGCCGGATCAAGGTTTTCGCCGGAAATGATGGTGACCGAAGTCGAAAGCTTGGCCTCCGCCTCCGGCGCCACGCCTTGTCCGATGAAGGTGAGTGTCGTATCGCCCAGGCTGAGCAAGCCCGAAAAAGCC
>JAEUNN010000729.1 GCA_016791085.1 Rhodocyclaceae bacterium
GAAAACGTGATCGTCGGCCGCCTGATCCCGGCCGGCACGGGTTTGGCTTACCACCGCACACGCCGCGCGCAAAAACGCGGCGTCGATCTGGCGCCGGACCGCGTGCTGTTCGAAACGGATCTGGAAGCACCGTCTTCGACCGAACATCAGGACGCGGCCTGATGTAGAACGGCCGGGCGTCAAAGTCCGGCCGTGGCTTCCGGGCCAGGCAATATGAAGGGCAGCGCAAGCTGCCCTTTTTTTTCGTTGTATCGGATTAGGGGCCGCGTTTGCGGTGCGCGCATGCGCGTCACGATACCGCGGGCGGGGGCAGATCGTCTGCCGAAATAGGGCTCAATACGTCTACTTTCCGTATTTGCTGCGGTGTGCAATCCGCTGTTTGGCGCCTTTTGGTTCAACGTGACCCTGTGCGTCCAATCCGGGCGTGGGGGGCGACAACTGCGCCCGCGTGTTTCACCGATGTATTCAACGAAAGGAAAAAATCGTGAATGTTCTCAAGCGTAGCGCGCTTGCCGCTAGCTCGTTTAAATTGGCCGGACTGGCCGCCATCAATGCCGAAGCCGCGATCGTGGTTACGACTTTTACGACGCCGGTGGTTGCAAACAATACCGCTGGTCCTGTGTTTTTCGACCTGGATGGGGATACCAATCCCGATTTCGCCGTTTTCCACGGCACGGACGTGGGCAGCAACGATGGTCAAACCGACGCAGTTGCTTTTGTCGCGGCTGGCGGCAACATTTCGGTCGATCCCGTCGAGACCTCGTTCGCAGTGCCCTACGCGGCGGGTACCCTGATTCCGGGTGTTGGAGTACCTGGCCCCAAGGCGTTGCTAGCCGGGAATGTGGATTCCCCGCCGCGCACCGGCAATATCGGCTATTGGGCCAATGGCGGCGCCGATCCGTCCAATTGGCCGGGCGCGGGTCAAGGATTCCGCGGCTTCATGGGATTTTCGTTCTTCGATTCAAACAGCGACGAACATTTCGCCTGGGCCGACCTGGGTGTCCACGCCTATGCCGATGGCGATATGTCGTCCTACGAAATCACGGTGTATGGCTACGGTTACGAAACCGCCGCCAACACCCCGCTGCCGGCCGGTGTGCCGGAACCCGGCAGCCTCGCGACGCTCGCGGCCGGTGCCGCGGCACTCGTAGCGCGCAAGCGCCGCGCCGGCAAACGCGCTGCCTGAAGCCGTCACGCCTTGGGCGCCCCGCGGTCGCGCCATGCGCCGCGGGGCGTTTGTGTTTGCAGCGGTAGGCCGCCGCGCTGCCGGTCTGGAATAGCCATGGATCCCGAAATATTGCCTGCCGCGGCCTGCCATTGGCCTTTGATACGCGCTTTGAGCGGGCTCGCCGTGAGTGCTGAACCCGCGGTCCAGCACGGCTACATCGCGGTGATGGATCAAGGCGGTGAACGCCGCCTGGCGGGCGCCGGCCTGGTGCGCGCGGAAGGGTCCGGCGCGGCCGCCTGGGTTGCCGTTGCCGAACCCTGGCGGCGGCGCGGCATAGGCCGCGCTCTGTTCGCAGCCACGGCCGGGTCGGCGCGCACACGGGGCGCGACGCGCATGGGCGTGTGGCAGGGCGTGAGCGAGCACAGCGGGCGCGAATTTTGTGCGCGACTGGGACTTGCGCACACCGACAGCGTGGAAACTTTCGAAACCACGCTGGCCGACGCCGAAAGCTTTTTCGGCAGCTATTACCGCCGTTTCGCCGAGCGCGGCAGTTTGCCGTCGAATCTGGCCTCCGTTTGCGGTGACGAAATCGACTGGCCGCCATTCCAGGCGCTGCTCGAACACGAATTCGGCCCGGCCATGGCGGCGCGCCTTGGGCGCATCGCGGCTTTCGGCCTGCTGCCCAACGAATGGGCGTCCGCGCTGTGGGCCGGCGCACGTCCCGTCGCGGTAACGCTAGGCAAGCTGGCCAATGGCGCGATCTACACCGACGCCTATGCCGTGATGCCCGAGTTCCGCCTGGGCTGGGCGCACATAGCCAGCAAATACCTGGTTATCCGCGACCTGCGCGCGCGCCATCCGCAAATCGCGACCTACCGTTTCAGTGCCGCGCGCCGCCACGGCGATACGCGCAAAGCCGCGTACCTGGGCGGGCAGAAGGGCTTTTGGCAGCGCCTGCTGCAGGTCGAACACATATACGAATTCGATCTGGCGCCTGAACATGGCTGAGCCGCGCGTCATCCTGATCGGCGCTGACGGATTGGATCTGGCCTTGTTCCTGCCGCTGGTGTCGGCGGGGCTCATGCCCAATCTTGCCGCGCTGATGCGCCGCGGCTGCCACGGTCCGCTCACGCCGGTGTTGTCGGACTGCGCGCCGGCCTGCTGGGCCACGCTCGT
>JAEUNN010001010.1 GCA_016791085.1 Rhodocyclaceae bacterium
ATTGGCTTCGACGATGCGCGCTTCGATCAGCACCTGCCGCGTGGGTATGTCGATTTCGACGAGCAGGCGCCGGATTTCCTCGAGCTTGGTCGGCGTGTCGGTAACGACCAACTTGTTGCTGCGCGAATCGGCCACCACCGATCCGCGTTTGGACAGCATGGATTTTTCCTTGTCCGAGAACACCTTGAACACCAACTCGGCCTTGTGGTAGTTGAGCTGGAAGGATTCCGTGCGCAACTGTTCGAGTTCGGTCACCTGCTGGCGCGCTTCGAGCGCGAGTTTTTCCTTGACCAGCAGTTCGTCGCGCGGGGCGATCCAGATCACGTTGCCGTTCTTGCGCTTGTCCAGTCCTTTGGCATCGAGGATGATGTCCAGCGCCTGATCCCAGGGCACATCCTTGAGGCGCAGCGTGAGCGAACCGCCCACGCTGTCACTGGTAATGATGTTGTTGTTGGTGAAATCGGCAATCACCTGCAGCACCGAACGCACGTCGATGTTCTGGAAATTGAGCGACAGCTTTTCGCCCTGGTAGCCCGGCTTGGAACCCTGCACGAGTTTGTTCGGGTCTTCCACCAGCTTTTTCACCTCGACGATGAACTGGTTTTCGCTCTGATAGGCATTGTGTTCCCACAATCCCGTCGGAGTGATTGTGAGCCGAGTATCGGCGCCATTCTTGTTCACTTCCATCTGCGCGACAGGCGTCGCAAAGTCGGCCACATCGTAGCGTCGGCGCAATTCGTCGCTGACGCTGGCCTTGAGGAAATCCACCACCAGGCGGTTGCCCTGCTGGCGTATGTCTATGCCCACATTGGGATCGGACAGATCGACCACGATGCGCGCCTCGCCATCCTTGCCGCGGCGGAAACTGACGTTGCGCAGACTGTGCTCCATGGTGTCGTTTTCTTTCGGCTCGGCAAAGCGCGACACGGTTTCCTGCGGCACCGCGCCCACCGTCGGCACGGCCAGCGCTATCACGAGAGCATTACCCTCGATGCGCGCTTCGTATGTCGAAATGCGGTTCAGGTTGAGCACCAGCCGCGTGCGCGAACCCGACTCGACGACATTGAAACTGCGCAAATGCGACTGGTTCACGACCTCCGAACTTTTCGACAGTCCATTGGCGGTATTCGGGAAATCGAAGGCGATGCGCGCCGGATTGGCGATGCTGAAACTGGACGGCGCGCCGGACAGCGGCTGACTCATGCCGACCTTGACAAGAACCTGTCCTCCCACCCGCGCCACGTCGAGGGTTTCGATGCGGTTGGCCGCCTCTTCCGCCTGCGCAAACCCGCAAACGAACCAGAGCAGCGTCAACATCATTTGACGAACCATCAGCAAGCCACGTGCCTGTGTCATTTTCTCGACTCCTGCTCCTGCAATTGCAGCGAGCTGTTGCGTTCAACCCAGTCGCCATTCGGATCCTGAACCAATTCCTTGAGAACGATTTCGCCCTCGGTAATCTGGGTGATCACGCCGAAGTTTTGTCCCATGTAATTTCCGGTGCGCACGCGATATATCGTGGCGTCCGCCTTCACGATGCCCTGCATCAGACTGCCTTGCTGCAAGGTTCCCACCATCTTGAGGGATTCGAGCGGGAACGCTTCGAGCGGCTCTTTACGGCGATCGAAATTCGGTCGCAGGCCGCCGCCGGTCGGTCTGCGTTCCGGTTCGATACGCGCACTACGGAAAGGGTCGACCAGATTGCCGGCCTCATAGGCGATGGTATCGAAGGGCTTGATTTCCGGCAGAGGCGGAACCTGACCACGCAAACCTTTCGATTGAGCGTTCATCCATTGCCGCAAATCTTCGTTCTTGTCTCCGAAGCAGCCCGCCAGCACCAGGCTCACGAGCGGGAGCAGCCAGTAGGCGCGCTTCATCGTTTGGCTCCCTGCTGCTTGGCGGCTTTTTCCTTGCGTATGCGCGCGACCTCTTCGTCATCCAGGTAACGGTAGGTGGTGGCCACCGCGTCCAGCCTGAGGATGCCGGCGTCCTTGGTCGCCTCGAGGCTCATTTCGCCCAGCGTGACCACGCGCGGCAGTTTCGCGACATCCCCGGCGAATGCGCCCAAGTCGTGATAATTGCCGCCCACGCGTATCTTGATGGGCAGTTCGGCGTAGAAATCCTTGACAGCCACCGCATTGGGCTTGAATTCCTCGAACTGCAGGCCACGGCCCAGACCCGCCTGACTGATATCGACGAGCAGCGAATCCATTTCGGACTTGTTGGGCAACTGCCGCAACAAGGCGCCGAACGCGCGATCGATTTCGGTGAGTTGCTTGCGGTGTTCGTCCAGGTTCACGGCCTGCTTTTTCTTGTTGAGCCAGTCTTCCTTGAGGCGCGCTTCTTCGGCCTGTTTGTTTTCCAGGTCGGCAGCCTGGTCGCGCCAGATGAACCACCAGCCGGCCGCCACCACGGCCGCAAAAACTACGACGAGTACGGTCAGCCGCGGAATGAGCGGCCACGCCCCCATGTCCTGCGGATCGAGCCCGCGGAAATCGGCCGCCAGCGCCTTGAAATCGACGGCGGGCATCTTGATTTTGGGTGCCGAGGGCTTTTTCATGATTTTTGCCCTTGGGCCGCAGCAGGCCTGGCGCCAGGCTTTTTCTCTTCTGCCGCGCGCTTGATCGTCACGCTGAGGTTGTATTCGAACAATCTGCGCTTGTCGACATTGGCCACCTTGATTTCAGCCAGTTCGGGCTTTTCGAATACGTTCGACCCTTCCAGGTTGCGCAGCAGGCTGGACACGCGCGCCTGGGACTGCGCATATCCGGTCAGAGTGAGTTTGACGCCGGACTGCTTGCTGGATTTCAGGTACACGCCCTCGGGCATCTGGCGCGCCAGTTCGTTGAATACCGCAACCGCCTCATTGCGGTTGCCTTGCAACGACTCGATGATGCGCTTGCGTTCGAGCAGGGCGCTGGTCTGTTCCTTGAGCCGCTTGATCTCGTCGATTTCCTTGTCCAGCTTGCTTATTTCGGTTTTCAGGAACTGGTTTTTCTCTTCCTGCGACGAAATGTAGGACGAATACACCTGCTGGCCGAACAGCACGACCACGCCGCCCAGCACCAGCGAACTTACCGCAAAGGCATAAAACTGCTGGCGCCTGAGCTTGCGCTTTTCTTCCCGGTGGGGAAGCAGGTTGATGCGAATCACGCGTCGAACCTCCGCAATGCAAGCCCGCATGCAACCAGCAAGGACGGCGCATCCGCCGCCAGATTTTTGGGACGCACGCGTTCCGAGTTGCTCATGCCGAAGAACGGATTGGCGACGATGGTACTCACCTGTGTGCGCGCCGAGACGACTTCATCGATACCCTGGATGACGGCGCAGCCGCCGGCCAGCACGATGTGATCGACCTGGTTGTACTGCGTGGACGTGAAGAAAAACTGCAGCGCCCGCGACACTTCGAGCGCCAGGTTGTCCATGAACGGCCGCAACAAATCCTGCTCGTAATTTTCCGGCAGCGATCCGGTGCGTTTTGCGGCTTCAGCCTCTTCGGCACTCATGCCGTACTGGCGCATGATGTCCTGTGTGAGCTGATAGCCGCCGAACGCCTGCTCGCGCGAATAAACCGGCTGATTGTTGCGCATGATCAGCACGTTCATGACATTCGCGCCGACGTCGACCAGTGCGATGATGGCGTTCTTGCCCTGTTCGGGCAGCTGGTTCTCGACCAGTTCGAACGCCGCCTGTGCGGCGTAGGACTCGACATCCATGACGACCGGCTTCAAGCCGGCGGCTTCGGCCACCGCCACGCGATCCTCGACCTTTTCCTTGCGCGAGGCCGCGATGAGCACTTCGATTTCGTCCGGCGTATTGGGCGCCGGTCCGATGACCTGAAAATCCAGATTGACTTCGTCGAGCTGAAACGGGATGTACTGGTTGGCTTCGGATTCGACCAGCAGTTCGAGGTCCTGCTCGCGCTGGCCGGCAGGCACGATGATTTTCTTCGTGATGACCGCGGCGGCCGGCAAGGCCAGCGACACGTACTTTACGGGTGTCTGCATGCGCTTCCAGGCGCGCCGGACCGCGCTCGACACCACGTCAAGATTGGCGATGTTGCCGTCGGCAACCGCATCGCGCGGCAAGGCCTCGATGGTGTAGCGCTCGATACGGTACTTGCCCGGCGTGGGCTCGGACAGTTCGACCATCTTCACCGCGGACGAAGAAATGTCCAGCCCGAACAGCGGCCGCGCCTTCGGGTTGAACACGTTCAGGAACGAAAGGTCT
>JAEUNN010001046.1 GCA_016791085.1 Rhodocyclaceae bacterium
GCACACGCCGCCCGAGGTGCGCGGCTTCGGACCCATACCGCTCGATCGGCTACCGTTTCCAAGTACGGTGGTCGCGAGCACCAATGATCCGCGGGTAAGTCTCGAACGTGCGCAGCATTTCGCCGAGCGATGGGGCAGCCGTATTGTCGTCATCCCGAACGCTGGGCATATCAACGCCGAATCAGGTCTTGGCGCGTGGCCGCAGGGTAAAGCATTGCTGCAGGAACTGCTGCGTGCATGCTGACACGGCGCCCGGTTGGCCGTAGCTGACCGCCCAGGCGCCGGTCCTGTTCTCGAATTCAGGCTACGTGCAGGGCCTGCACGTAGCGCATCGGACCGCTCGGCAAGTGGAGTTACAGCTCGGCCGGGAAGCGCGCGGGATTGGCCAGCACTTCCACCAAAGTGTCATGGACCAGCCTGACCCGCACCGGACCCGGCGCGCGCTGCGGGCGGTAGACGTAAAGCTCCCATGGGTCGGGGGACAGGTGTTCAAGTACGGATTCCAGACGCTCCTGGCGCAGATGCGGAAGGGCCAGGTCGGCCGGAATCTGGCCGAAACCTATGCCCGCCAGCACGGCCTCGCATTCGCTTTCGGGGTCGTCGGGCACGAACGCCGGCGCGTCGGGCACGAACTGTTGACCGTCCTTGCAATGCCAGGGCCATGGCCGGCCCGAATTGACGTCCGGCTATGCCGTAACAGGCAGGCACTTGAGGTCGGCCATGCCCGCCGGCATGCATACGCGGCGCAGACGTTCGTACGCGGCCAAGATGTGAAAATTCAGACCATGCCGGGAAGTGGCGGCGGCGTGATCATCAAAGGCGCTCCAGCGCCTCGTAACATTGGCCGGTGCGCACCGCTGGAGCGGTGAAGGAGGCGTTCCCACGCTGGAGCGTGGGAACGATCGACCCGGAACTGTCCGGGACGGCGTGACATACTCCGTCCACCGCACATTCCCGCTACGAGCGGCCGCCGCGCTGGCCCTTGGCCCCGAGGCGACGCAGCCGGCACGAATGTCCGGGAGCAACAGGGATGCATCGCAACGCGCCTATGCCGGCGCGCCCGGGCGACCCGCCGCCGGGCCTGGGAAGTGCTTCCCGATGGCCACGGCTCGCCATGGTTCCGGAGTTCGAGGTAACATACTTGTTGCAGTGCAATGAAGGCCCGGCGCAGGCTTGCCGGGCGCGCGGCGGCCGGCCCCGCAATGGACTGAAATGCCTGCCCGTTTGCGCCGCGCGTGGTTAAACGAAGCAAGGCGGGCCTTCCGCCGCCGCACAGTCCAATACCGACTCCCCCGGGGTGACCACTTGGAGCGCAATATCGTTTGGCATGGCGCCGCC
>JAEUNN010001047.1 GCA_016791085.1 Rhodocyclaceae bacterium
GTCGAAGGTTTTGCTCAGGGTGGCGACGCCGGCCGTAACCGTCGCGGTTCCGAGTACGTTGGTGCCGTCGCGGAAGGTGACGCTGCCGCCGGGGTTGCTGCCGGCAACCCGCGCGCTCAGCACGGTCGCCTGGCGTACATAGACGGGGTTGGGAAAATAAATCGAATCGGGACTCTTTTATCCACTAAACGAACGAGCCTGGATTCGCCTTAAGGACATTTCCAATCGGAGTAAAGCAGAACACTGGTTCACCAATCACGGTTTCTGACATGAGCAAAGGACCATCGTCAAATGCCGCAAGGAGGGCATGCCAGTGCTTTACAAAGCCTTCAAACGAAAGTGAAACCATGTTCTCTCTATTCTGAACAAGTAGCAATTTATTTTCTGGCTTCCACGAACTACAACCTGCGATTAGCGACGGAAGTTCATTTTTTCTATCAATGCAATTAAATGACTCAATCCAGGTTCCGATATACGCCCATGGTGTTTGCACCACCCAGGACTGAATCGGCAAATCATAGAGACCTTTCGCGTCACGATCAAACCACGTTTCCCAAACCTGCGCCGCCTCGACAAGATCAAGGAATTTAATCTGAATTGCGTCGTCGCAAGCTTGCACGTCGTCAAAGAACAAAGCGATTGGAGACAAACGCACAGAAATCATAAAGCCTCGATGTCAATTGGGATTGTCATAGTAAATATGGCCACCAGCCTTGCCATCCTTCCATTTGAGATGCTGCAGGTCATTTCCAACGCCAAGCTCTCTAGCGTTCTGCTCATTGTGGGTCTCGTACCCCTTCTTGTACCGGTCAGTCGTATATTGCTTGCGTCGGTCCATATTTCCTCTGGCCTCACGCAGCAGATCCTTAGCGTCCGACGCTGTTTCCGTTCGAAAGTTTGCCTTTCCACTACTCATGCGCGACAGCGCATCAACGGCTTCATCCCAATCTTTGGCGCCTCGCTGAAGTAGAGGAAGCTCGGAGGCATTCTTTGCCGCCGTGCGCTCCATAGCGATGGCCGTCTTTCGTGTCGCCGCTATCGCCAAGCCAGCACCGCCGGGCACTCCCGGGATGACTACAGCAATAGTATCCGCAATTAAGCCACCAACGTCTACAACACCCGCCCCCCACTTTCCCTCTCTAATGTTATCCACCAGACTGCGGGATCCTAGGACGATTCCGGGAATCGCAAGTACTGCGTCTTCCGCCCACATCCCGTTCGGATCGGTATACCGATACGGATTGTTATTCGCATAAGTATAGCGGTTGAGGCTGTGGATGTTCTCCGCCACCGGCCCCACCGGGTCGTAGTACCTGGCCCCGAAATACGACAGGCCGGTGTTTGTGTCGTAGGGCTTGCCGGCGTAGCCGATCTTGTTGTTCGCTTCGGCGGGCGGGTTGTCCAGGCGCTCGCCGTAGGGGCGGTATTTCTCTTTCCACACCACGTTGCCCGACGCGTCGGTGGCCATGAGCGGGGAGCCCAGCACGTCGTTGTGGAAGAAGGTGACGGTTTCGCCGGCCAGCGCCGGGCGCACCAGGAGCAGCGCGGCGAGCCACAGCA
>JAEUNN010000740.1 GCA_016791085.1 Rhodocyclaceae bacterium
GCACGAATCGGCGGCCGCGCGGGCGCAGGCGGCGGGCGAACTGCCCGACCCCAAGCTCATACTGGGCCTGGAAAACCTGCCGCTGTCGGGGGCCGACGCGTATAGCGTCAACCGCGATTTCATGACCATGCAGCGCATCGGCCTGATGCAGGAATTTCCGCGCCAGGCCAAACGCAGCCTGCGCGTCGACGCGGCGCGCGCAGAAGCCGAACTGGGCGAGGCCGAACTGGCCGTCAAGCGCCTGGAATTGCGCCGCCAGACCGCCGCGGCCTGGTGGGATTTGCGCCTCGCGCAGGACAGCCTGGCCACGCTGCAACAACTGGTCGCGCCCACCGATCTGCTGGCCGAGGCGGCGCGCGCGCGCCTGGCCGGGGCCAAGGGCGGCAGCGGCGAAGCGCTCGCGGCGCAAAGCGCGCGCCTCGCGCTGGCCGATCGCCTGGATGACGCGCGCCGCGACGTGGCGCGCGCGCGGGCCTGGCTGGTGCGCTGGGTGGGCGATGCGGCGGCGACGGCCGAACTGGCCCCGGCGCCGCCGCTGGACCGCCTACCGCAGGCGCCGCCGGCCTTGCTCGCCGGCATGGAGCAGCACGCGCAACTGGCGGTTTATGCGCCCATGCAGCGCCGCGCGCGCGCGGAAGCCAACCTGGCGAGCGCCGCGACGCTGCCGGACTGGAGTCTGGAAGTGTCCTACCAGCGGCGCGGACCGGCCTATGCGGACATGCTGTCGGTCATGGTGCGCATGGATTTGCCGCTGTTCGAACAGCGCCGCCAGGCACCCGAAGCGCGCGCCAAAGCTTTGCAGGCCGAACAGGTGGAAGCCCGCCGCGGCGCGGCCCTGCGCGACTACCGCGCCGGCGTGGAAAGCGCGCTGGCCGACTGGGAAGCCGCGGGGCGCCGCCTCGCGCGCGTACAGACCGAACTGCTGCCGCTCGCGCGCGCCGAAGCCGCCGCCGCGCTGGCCGCCTATCGCGGCGGCCGCGGCGAACTGGCGCCGGCCGTCGAAGCGCAAATGCGCGAAATCGAATTGCAACTGGATGCCCTGCGCCGGCGCAAGGAACTTGCCGCCGCCTGGATCGCCCTGGCCTATCTGGTGGAACCTGCCGCCAACGGAGAACGTCCGTGATCCTACATTCCCCGGTCGACCGCTTCGATACCGCAATAAAGCCCTGAAATGCTTAATCTTCTTTCGCCTTCGCGAGCGCACCGTGCGGGTGAGCGCCGCTACGCACCCGATGGCACGACTGGCGCGCCGCCTGGCGTCGTTGCTCCTCCTTGCAGGGAGCGACCCTGCGCGTCGTCGCGCCTAGCCAGACAACGCGCCAGCCGCACCCTCGCATGCGTCCAACTGAGGAATGTAGGATGAATCACAAAACCGCCATCGCCGCCGCCGCGGCCCTGCTCGCCGCAGGACTGGGCGCCGGCTACCTGTTGGGCCGGCAGGCGCCGCATGCCGCCGCACCGGCGCCCCAAGCCGCGCCGGCCGCGCAGTCCTCGGATGCCCGCATAGACCCGAAAACCGGCCGCCGCGTGCTGTATTGGCATGACCCCATGGTGCCCGGCCAGCGCTTCGACCGGCCCGGCCGTTCGCCCTTCATGGACATGGATTTGGTGCCGGTATTTGCGGACGAAGCCGGCGGCGCAGAAGGCGCCGTGCGCATCGATCCGCGCCTGCAGCAAAACCTCGGCGTGCGCCTCGCCAAAGTGGTGGAAGCGCGCATGGACATGCGCCTGCGCGCCACCGGCGCGGTGGCCTACGACGAAAACGCCGTGGCCGTGGTGACCGCGCGTGCCGGCGGATTTATCGACCGCCTCTACGTGCGCGCGCTGCTCGATCCCGTGCGTGCCGGCGCGCCGCTG
Source organism: Rhodocyclaceae bacterium (assembly GCA_016791085.1). GTDB lineage: Bacteria > Pseudomonadota > Gammaproteobacteria > Burkholderiales > Rhodocyclaceae > JAEUNM01. Next base: position 1,858 of record JAEUNN010000740.1, read on the forward strand.
GCCGAACTGCTGGCGGCGGACTGGGTGGCGGCGCAGGAAGAATACCTGGCGCTGGCGCGCGCTGGCGCGGCCGCGGCCGAATTGCGCGCGGCGGCGCGCCTGCGTCTCGCCGTGCTGGGCATGCCGGAAGACGCGATCCGCCGCATCGAGGCGAGCGGCCGCGCCGAGCCGCGCGTGCTGCTCACCAGCCCGATTTCCGGCGTGGTCGGCGAAATTGCCGCGCGCCAGGGCATGACCGCCATGCAGGGCAGCATGCTGTTCCGCATCAACGGCCTGGACAAGGTGTGGGTCAATGCGCAGGTGCCCGAATCGCAGGCCGGCCAGCTCGCCCCGGGCGCCGCCGTGACCGCCAGCGTGCCGGCATTCCCGGGCCAGCGCTACACGGGCCGCGTGATCGCGCTGCTGCCGCAGGTGACGGAGGCCACGCGCAGCCTGGTCGCCCGCGTGGAAGTGGATAACGCGGGCTGGCGCCTCAAGCCCGGCATGTACGCCAGCCTGGAACTGGGCATGGCGCCTGGACGCCCGGTATTGCAGGTGCCCAGCGAAGCCGTGATCCATCGCGACCGGCAAAGCCTGGTGCTGCTGGCGCTGGGCGAAGGCCGCTTCAAGCCGGTGCCGGTTACCACAGGCAGCGAAGCCGACGGCATGACGGAAATTCGCGCCGGGTTGGCGGCCGGCCAGGAAGTGGTCAGTTCCGCGCAATTCCTGATCGATTCCGAAGCCAGCCTGAAAGCCGCCGTCGCGCGCATGGACGAAGCGCCGCAAGGGGCCGCGCAATGATCGCCGCGCTGATACGCTGGTCTCTGCACAACCGCTTCCTGGTACTGCTGGCGGCGCTGGGTCTGAGCGTCTGGGGCACATGGGCGGTGCTGCATACGCCGCTCGACGCGCTGCCCGACCTGTCGGACGTGCAGGTGATCATACGCACGCCCTATCCGGGCCAGGCGCCGCGCATCGTGGAAGACCAGGTGACCTATCCGCTCGCCACCACCATGCTGTCCGTGCCGGGCGCCAAAACCGTGCGCGGCTATTCGATGTTCGGCGACTCCTACGTGTATGTGCTGTTCGAGGACGGCACCGACCTGTATTGGGCGCGCTCGCGCGTGCTCGAATACCTGAACCAGGTGCAGGGCCGCCTGCCCGAATCGGCGCGCCCGGCGCTGGGGCCGGACGCCACCGGCGTGGGCTGGATATACGAATACGCGCTGGTCGACAAAAGCGGCAACAACGATCTCGGCCAGTTGCGCGCGCTGCAGGACTGGTTCCTCAAGTACGAACTGAAAGCCGTGCCCGACGTGGCCGAAGTTGCCAGCCTGGGCGGCATGGTGCGGCAATACCAGATCGTGCTGGATCCGGACCGCCTGCTGGCCTACCGCCTGCCGCAGGCGCGCGTGATAAACGCGATACGCCGCGCCAACCAGGAAACCGGCGGCTCGGTGCTGGAACTGGGCGAAGCCGAATATATGGTGCGCGCGTCGGGCTACCTCAAATCGCTGGACGATTTCCGCAATATCCCGCTCACCAGCGACGCCAACGGCACGCCGGTGCTGCTGGCGGACGTGGCGCGTGTGCAGCTGGGGCCGGAAATGCGCCGCGGCATCGCCGAACTGGACGGCCAGGGCGAAGTCGCGGGCGGCGTGGTGGTAATGCGCTCCGGGCGCAATGCGCTCGCCACCATCGCGGCCGTCAAGGCCAAACTGGAAAGCCTCAAGTCCGCGCTGCCGGCCGGCGTGGAAATCGTGCCGACCTACGACCGCTCGCAACTGATATTGCGCGCCGTGCAAAACCTGCAGGGCAAGCTGATCGAAGAATTCGTGGTGGTGGCGCTGGTGTGCGCGGTATTCCTGCTGCACCTGCGCTCCGCGCTGGTGGCCATCGTGTCGCTGCCGCTGGGGGTGCTGGCGGCATTCATCGTAATGCGCCATCAGGGCGTGGCGGCCAACATCATGTCCCTGGGCGGCATTGCGATCGCCATCGGCGCCATGGTCGATGCCGCCGTGGTGATGGTCGAAAACGCCCACAAAAAGCTGGAAGCCTGGCAGCACGCGCACCCGGACGCAACCATGGATGCCGACACGCGTTGGCAGGAAATCGGCGCGGCGGCGGCCGAGGTGGGGCCGGCGCTGTTTTTTTCGCTGCTCATCATCACCTTGTCCTTCGTGCCGGTATTTACGCTGGAAGCGCAGGAAGGCCGCTTGTTCGCGCCGCTCGCCTACACCAAAACCTATGCCATGGCCGCCGCCGCGGGGCTGTCGGTCACGCTCATACCGGTGTTGATGGGCTATGCGCTGGGCGGGCGCATACCGGGCGAACAGGCCAACCCCATCAATCGCTGGCTCATCGCGGGCTACCGGCCGCTGCTGGATGCCGTGCTGGCGCGCCCGCGCCTCACGCTCACGCTGGCGCTGCTCATCGCATTGGCCACGCTCTATCCGGCCACGCGCCTGGGCGGCGAATTCATGCCGCCGCTCGACGAGGGCGATCTGCTCTACATGCCCAGCGCCTTGCCGGGACTATCCGCCGGCAAGGCCCAGCAGGTGCTGCAGCAGACCGACAAACTCATCATGGGCGTGCCCGAAGTCGCGCGCGTGTTCGGCAAGATAGGCCGTGCCGACAGCGCCACCGACCCGGCGCCGCTGGAAATGGTCGAAACGACCATACAGTTCAAGCCGCGCGAACAATGGCGGCCCGGCATGACCACGGAAAAACTCGTGGAAGAACTGGACCGCACGGTGCGCCTGCCCGGCCTTGCCAACATATGGGTGCCGCCCATACGCAACCGCATAGACATGCTCGCCACCGGCATCAAAAGCCCGGTAGGCATCAAGGTGGCGGGCACCGATCTGGCCGGCATAGACCGCGTGGCGCGCGACATAGAGCGCGCGGTGCGCGAAGTGCCCGGGGTCAGTTCCGCGCTGGCCGAGCGCATCGCGGGCGGGCGTTATGTCGATGTCGAGGTCAATCGCCTGGCCGCCGCGCGCTACGGCATGAATGTCGCCGACGTGCAGGACATAGTCAGTGCCGCGATAGGCGGCGCCAACATCGGCGAAACCGTGGAAGGCCTGCAGCGCTTTCCGATCAGCGTGCGCTACCCGCGCGAATTGCGCGAATCGGTCGAACAATTGCGCCGCCTGCCGGTGCTGAGCGAAGGCGGCGCCAATCTCACGCTGGGCGATCTGGCGCGCATATCGCTGTCCGACGGGCCGCCCATGTTGAAAAGCGAAAATGCGCGCCTGTCCGGCTGGGTCTATGTGGATATACGCGGGCGCGACTTGAGTTCCACCGTGGCCGACCTCAAGCGCGCCGTTGAACAGCAGGTGCAACTGCCGCCCGGCCACACCATCACCTGGTCCGGCCAGTTCGAATTTCTGGAACGCGCCGAGGCGCGTCTCAAGGTGGTCGTGCCGGCCACGCTGGGCATCATATTCGTGCTGCTGTTTCTGGCTTTTCGGCGCGTGGATGAAGCGCTGCTCATCATGGCCAGCCTGCCGTTCGCGCTGGTGGGCGGGGTGTGGCTGCTGTACCTGCTCGGCCACCCCATGAGCGTGGCCTCGGCCGTGGGCTTCATCGCGCTGGCCGGCGTGGCGGCCGAATTCGGCGTGATCATGCTGCTGTACCTGAAACAGGCCTGGGACGCGCACCTGGCAGCTGGCGAAACGCCCCGCCTGGACAGCCTGCTGGCCGCCATACGCGACGGCGCCGTGCTGCGCGTGCGCCCCAAAGCCATGACCGTCGCGGTCATACTGGCCGGCCTGTTGCCCATCATGCTGGGCACCGGCACCGGTTCGGAAGTCATGCAGCGCATCGCCGCGCCCATGGTGGGCGGCATGATTACCGCGCCGCTGCTATCGATGTTCGTGATTCCGGCCGGCTATCTGTTG
>JAEUNN010001136.1 GCA_016791085.1 Rhodocyclaceae bacterium
CCTCCAGCCAGACGATGGCATCCAGATCGAGGTGATTGGTGGGTTCGTCCAGCAGCAACAGGTCGGAGCGCGCCATGAGCGCGCGCGCCAGGTTGAGCCGCATGCGCCAGCCGCCGGAAAATTCGCCCGCCGCGCGTCCGAAATCCGCGTCGCCGAAACCCAGGCCGTGCAATATCGTACTGGCCCGCGCGCCGGCCGCGTAAGCGCCTATGCGCTCGAAATGTTCATGCGCGTGGGCGAGGCGCAAACCGTCGCCGCTCGCTTCGGCGGCGCTCAGTTCGGCCTCCACGCGGCGCAGTTCGGCATCGCCATCCAGTACGCAGTCGAGCGCACTGCGGCCCGCCGGCGGCACTTCCTGCGCGACCTGGGCGATTTCCCAACCGGGCGGCATGCAGAGTTCGCCGGCCTCGGCGTGCAGTTCGCCCAAGAACAGCGCGAACAGGCTGGATTTGCCGCAGCCATTGGCGCCCACGACGCCCACTTTCCAGCCCGGGTGTATCTGCATGCTCGCGTCGGCGAACAAATCCTGTCCGGCGCGCGCGAGCCGCAAATTGCGCATCACGATCATGACAATTCAGTTCCTGCCGGCGAAGCGACTAAGTTGGTGGCGGCGAAATGCCGCAGCTTTGTCCGGGAATCGCGCAGAATAGCAGGCGCGAAGGAGAAAATTCGATGAAGCATCTGTTATCCGTACTGTTAATGGGCGCCGCGGCATCGCTGGCCGTTGCCCAGAACGCGCCCGGTGAAACCATGTTTCCGCACAGCGAGCGCGATGCCATGCGCCGTGAAATCGACGACTTGCAGCAGCGCGCCGCGCAGATGCGGCGCGCTGCCGACGACTTGCAGCAGCGCGAAATCGCGGACTGCTGGAAAAAGGTATTGGTGTCGGCATGCCAGGACAAGGCGCGCAAAACGCACATCGAATCGGTCGCCAAGGCGCGCGAGGTGGAGTTGCAGGCGCGCGAGCGCGAACGCGAATTGCGCACCCGCCTGCGCGACGCGCGGCGCGCAGATGCCGCTGCGGCACGCGCGCGCGCGGCGGAAAGGGCACACCAGTCGGCCAATCTGCCCTTGCCGCCGGCGGACGTGCAGAGCCCGGACAAAGCGTCGCGGCCGCAACGGCCCGCAGGCGATGCGGCCGCGGAACGGGCCGCGCACGAGGCGGATCGCCAGCGCGAACGCGCGCAGGCCGAAAGCGCCGCGCAGGAACGCGCCGAACGGGCCGCCAGCCGGCGCGAAGAATACGAGCGCAAACGCCAGAAACGGGACCGCGAACGCGAGCGCGAAGCCGCCGCAGAAAGCCGTTCGGCGCCCCCGGCGGGACAGAAAGACTTGCCGGCCGGCGCAGCGCATTGAAGTTCGCGTGGCGCCGCGCGACGTCGATCCGGCACCCGGGACGCAGCGCAAATGCTGGCGCGCCATGGGTTCTGGGCCTAGATCTTGAGTATGATTGACGCTGCTGGGCCTCCATTCCTACCATAGCCGGCACACTAATCCGCACACGCGTGGCTGACCATGAAACTCATACTTAAATTCAATCTGGTGTTCGCCGCGATGTTCGTGATCGGACTGGGCATCACGGGTGTCGTCGCGCACAATCTGCTGTTCGAAAACGCGCGCCAGGAGGTGTTGCAAAACGCCCGCATCATGATGGAGGCAGCGCTCGCGGCGCGCGGCTATACCAGCAAACAGATACAGCCGCTGCTGGCGAGCCGCCTCGAAACCGAATTTCTGCCGCAGTCGGTACCGGCTTACGGGGCCACCGAACAGTTCAACGAACTGCGCGCCAGCCATCCCGAATATGGCTACAAGGAAGCCACGCTGAATCCGACCAACCCGCGCGACAGCGCGGCAGATTGGGAACGCGACATCATCCAGCAATTCCGCCAGAGCGGCGAAACCAAGGAAATTTTCGGCCAGCGCGATACGCCGACCGGCCCCTCGCTATATCTCGCGCGGCCCATACAGATCAAGGACGCCGCCTGCCTGGTGTGCCACAGCACCGTGGATGCGGCGCCCAAATCGCTCATCAAGCGCTACGGCGAAGCCAACGGCTTCGGCTGGCAGTTCAACGAAGTGGTCGGCGCCCAGGTGGTCAGCGTGCCCATGAAGCTGCCCATCCAAAATGCCGAAAAAACCTTCCGCGCCTTCATGTTCGCGCTGGGCGCCGTGCTGGCCGTCATATTCGTCGGGCTGAATCTCATGATTACATTGATGGTCGTGCGCCCGGTCATGAAGCTCGCGCGGCTCGCGGACGAAGTCAGTCTGGGCAAGCTCGATGCGGCCGACTTTGCGGGCGGCAGCGACGAAATCGGCGTGCTGGGCATGTCCTTCAATCGCATGAAAAAAAGCCTCGTCGAAGCGATGAAGCTGCTGGAT
>JAEUNN010001202.1 GCA_016791085.1 Rhodocyclaceae bacterium
AGGCCGGCGGGGACGAGGGCGATGCCGTCGCCGGCGGCGACGAGGCCCAGGGCGAGTTGCATTTCGCTGGCTTCGCGGACGGAGCGCGGGGTGATGGCGCGGTCGGTGAAAAAGCCCAGTACCTGGTCGGCGAAACTGGGGCGCGGGTGTTTCGGGAACACGATCAGTGTTTCGCGCGCGAGGTCGTGTAGCGATAGCGGGCGGTCCAGCGCAAGCAGCGGGTGGTCGTAGGGCAGGACGGCGACCAGGCGTTCTTCGCGCAGCACGATGCGGCGCACGTTGGGGTCTTCGTGGCGGATGCGGCCGAAGCCCACGTCTATGCGGCCATCTTTCAATGCCGCGATCTGCTCTATGGTGGGCATTTCATGCAGGCTTAGTTCCACGGCCGGGTAGTCGGTGCGATAGCGCCGTATCACTTCGGGTAATAGCCCGTACAGCGTGGAAGCCACGAATCCCAGCGCGAGCTTGCGCTCCAGTTTGCCGACGCGGCGCGTCATGGCTTCCAGTTCGGCGGACTGCGCGAGCAATTGCGTGGCGTGCGCATAAAAGAAGCGGCCCGCTTCGGTCAGTTTGAGCGGCCGCGCGGCGCGCTCGAACAGCAATACCCCCAGCCGGTCTTCCAGCGCCTGTATTTGCCGCGACAGCGGCGGCTGCGCGATGTGCAGGCGTTCGGACGCGCGCGTGAAGTTGCGCTCCTCGGCCACGGCAACGAAATAGCGCAGTTGGCGTAGGTCCATTTCCATACCTTTCAGGTATCGAATTCATACGAAATCGGTGTTGGACGCGGGGTTATCCGGCGGGATATCGTTCGTCCATCGCAAACGCACTCCAAGTTTATACCTTACCAGCATGATTGAATCCATCCAGACCCTGCTCGTCGATGTGCCGACGATACGGCCCCACAAGTTGTCCGTGGCGACCATGAAAACCCAAACCCTGGTGCTGGTGCGCGTGCTTTGCACGGACGGCATCGAAGGCTGGGGCGAAGCCACCACGATAGGCGGGCTGGCTTATGGCGAAGAAAGCCCCGAGTCGGTCAAGGCCAATATCGACGCGCATATCGCGCCGCTCATGCTGGCGTGCGGCGCCAAGAACGCGGCTCAGGCGATGGCGCAGGTGCGCCGCGCGATACGCGGCAACCGCTTCGCCAAGTGCGCGCTGGAAACCGCGCTGCTGGATGCTGAAGCGCAGCGCCTGGGCGTGCCGCTGTCGGAACTATTGGGCGGACGCCTGCGCGACGAACTGCCGGTGGCCTGGACGCTGGCGAGCGGCGACACCGCGCGCGACATCGCCGAAGCCGAACAGATGCTGGCCGCGCGCCGCCACCGCATATTCAAACTGAAGATAGGCCTGCGCACGGTGCGCGAGGACGTGGCGCATTCGCTCGCAATCAAGCGCGCGCTGGGCGACTCCGTGAGCGTGCGCGTCGATGTGAACCAGGCCTGGAGCGAACAGGAGGCGACCCGCGCGATCGCCGCGCTCCAGGACGGCGGCATCGATCTGATCGAACAACCGGTGCGCGCCGAACAGCGCGGTGCGCTGGCCCGCCTGGCCGCCGCGCACGCCGTGCCGGTCATGGCGGATGAAGCGCTGACCGGGCCGGCTTCCGCGTTCGACATTGCGCGCCACGACGGCGCCGACGTGTTCGCGATCAAGATCGCCCAGTCCGGCGGGCTGGTGCCGGCCGCTCAGGTGGCCGCGATCGCCCACACCGCCGGCATAGGCCTCTACGGCGGAACCATGCTCGAAGGCCCGGTCGGCACGGCCGCCTCGGCGCATCTGTTTGCCACGTTTGAAGAACTGGCTTACGGCACGGAACTGTTCGGCCCGCTGTTGCTGACCGAGCAAATTCTGGCCGAACCGCTCATCTACCGCGATTTCATGCTGCAGGTGCCCAGCCGTCCCGGCCTCGGCATCCAGCTCGACCACGACCGCATCGCCGCCTTGCGGCGCAACTAAAGGAGGATTAAACCATGTTGTTCCAGGTACAGATGGACGTGCGCCTGCCGCACACCATGCCGCCGGCCGAAGCGGCCGAATTGAAGCGCGTGGAAAAGGAAACAGCGCAGGCGCTGCAGGCCGAAGGCAAATGGCGCCACCTGTGGCGCGTGGCCGGCCGCTACGCCAACGTGAGCGTTTTCGACGTCGAAGGCGCCGAAGAACTGCACGCGCTCCTTTCCACGCTGCCGCTGTTTCCGTACATGCAGATAGACGTGACGCCGCTGTGCCGGCATCCCTCGTCGATACACGCGGACGACCGCTAAAGCCAGCGTTGCAACAGAACTAATGCGCGCGGAACGCGCGCCAACCAGACGGGAAACCCGTGCCACCGGCGCGAACCCGAAACCACCCGGCAGTACAAGCAAAGGAGCAAGGAAATGACCCACACCGAAATCGACGCCCTCGTCAAAAGTTTCATCGTCGACACCGCGCGCGGCCCCGTCAATGCGCGCGTCCAGCAAGTGACCGTGCGCCTGATCGGCGATCTGTTCAAAGCCATCGAAGATCTGGATCTGACGCCCACGGAAATCTGGAAGGGCATCGAATATTTCAACGACGCCGGTGCCGCCAGCGAACTGGGCCTGCTCGCGCCCGG
>JAEUNN010000050.1 GCA_016791085.1 Rhodocyclaceae bacterium
GCACCGCCTGCGCGTTCATCCAGGCGGCAGCTTCGTCGCGCGTGTAGAAACGCTGTTCCAGCACGAATCCCGACACCACGCTGTGCTTGATCGAACTGACCCGGCCCGAAGGCGAGCGCGCCAGCACCAGTTCGTCGGGCAGGCCGTCGAGCAGGTGGAAAGGCGCCGGACGGCCGTCCGCAAAGCGCGAGGCATACACGGCGCCGGTCGCCAGATCGCAGAACGCCGGGCGAAATCCGGCAGCGCGGTTTTCTTCGCTGCGTGCGCCGGTGCCGGAATAGCGGGCGTTTTCCTGGATCAGCGCGGTACTGCATAGCGGCTGGCTCATGACCGTCTCCATGTGCTGACCCGGATGCAACCAGGCGCAGGGTGGTACGCAGCAAGGCCCGGACTTTCGCCGGCCGCGCGCGCCTGGCGCTGCGCTGGGGTCCGGCATCCGGTTGCGCGGCCTTGCTGTGCGTCCGGATGCTGCCAGTCTGGTGCAGACTGCTCACGCAAAAGTCACGGACCAGTCATCAATCGGTCCGCGCAAACCGGCCGTCGCCACGCGGTTTTTTCCAGCCGCCGGCAACGCTTTGCACGCTCCCACGCGTCGGTGCGCCGGCGTGGCGCGCGGGGCGCCGCGCCATCGCGCGGGTCGGACCCGGCCCGGCCAGGCGTGCCGCAATCGCGCCGTATTAATCGGACTGACGCGACACATGGAGCGCTCGCACGCCAGCCCGCCCGGCCATCTAATGGGCCGCCATGGCCGGGCGTGGTCGCGCACCGGAACAGCCGGCACCGGCCCGCGCTTGGTCTGGCGGATTCAGTCGCCCGGCGCCGAGCGCAGGGCGTATTGCGATGCATCAACTACCGCGGCGCCGAGCCGCTACAGATGTCGCTGCGGCCTGCCGCGCCGGGCGCCGGCGCGGCTCTGCGCGCGGACACGCACGGCTGGCGGCCGGCACCACAAAAAATCCGTGCCGGTTGGCCGCGCGCGATACTGGCGGCCCCGCTCGGCTGGCATAATCTGCCCGCCGCTACATGTGCATAGCGTGTGTCGGCGCCATCTAATCCAATGCACTGGAGACATTCGATGAAGAAACAACATGGAGTGCTCGTCGTCGCAACACCCGCGCTGATCGCCGCGCTGCTACTCGGAGGATGTGCCGGCGGACCGGCCAAGCCGGCTGTCAAGGCCACCCCTCAGGGCGAGCAGGCATTCAAGAACGTGTGCGCCATGTGCCACGTACCCGGCCTGGCCGGAGCGCCGATTTACGGCAAAAAAGAAGACTGGGCAGCGCGTATCGAACAGGGAATGGACGTGCTGTACAAGCACGCCATCATGGGTTATGTCGGTTCCAAGGGCATGATGCCGCCCAAGGGTGGTCAGGTCAGCATGCCCGACGCCGACGTGAAGGCCGCGGTCGATTACATGGTGGCCGGATCGATGTAAACACTGCGCCGCCGCCAGGGCGCGGCGGCCAGAATCACCCGGCGCGGCACGATACAAGGGAGGCGTGCCGAACCGGGTGATGCATCACCCGCCGCCTTGCCGCAGGCCGGCGCGGCTTGCCGGATTCCCGACGCGGAACACCCCGCCGCATCGCGGCAGGCCCGGCGCGCGAACTGCGGCCCGGCGCCGCATCCCGGGCAACCGGTCCCCACGCAATACGCGCCGATCCGCCGGGCCGGGCCGCGATGGCCATATTCACGACATTGCAGGAAATTCGCCATGCCAGCCAACCCAGGCCGCAACGACCCCTGTCCCTGCGGGAGCGGAAAAAAGTACAAAAAATGCTGTGGCGCGGGCCCGCTGGCAGAGTCCGCGCCGGTACATGCCGCCAACCTCGCCCAGCGCATGCGCGCAGCGCTCGAACACCATGCCGCCGGGCGGCTGGGCCCGGCGCGCGCGGGCTACCAGGCGATTCTGGCGTTTGCGCCGAATGTCGCCGAAATCCGCTACCTGGCCGAGCGCCTCGCGGGCGTTCCGCCAAGCTCCGCCCAGGCCGCGCAACACGCGGCGCCCGACATCGCGCGCGCGATCAACAACCTGGGCATGTTGCACGAGCGCCGCGGCGAGAAGGACGAAGCCACGGCCTGTTACCGGCGCGCCCTGGAACTTGCGCCGGGCTTGCCCGAAGCCGCCAACAATCTGGGCAACAGCCTGAAAGCCCAGGGTGCCATGGAAGGCGCCTTGGCGTGCTACGAACAGGCCTGCGCGGCGGCCCCCGATTTCGTGACCGCGCACTACAACCTGGCGGCCCTGTTGAAGTCGCTAAATCGCAACGAACAGGCTTTGGCACACTTCCAGAAGGTGCTGGAAATCGACCCCGGCCATGCATCGGCACGCCACGCGGTGGACTTCATGACCGGCCGGACGCCCGAGCGCGCGCCGGACCGCTACGTGGCCGAACTGTTCGACCAGTATGCCGGCCATTTCGACGCGCACCTGCTGCAGGATCTGGGCTATGCGGTGCCGGACCAGTTTGCCGCGGCACTCGCCCGCATCCGGCCCGAAGCGCGCCGCGACCTGGATGGCCTCGACCTGGGCTGCGGCACCGGGCTGGCCGGCAAGGCCGTGGCCGGCCATTGCCGTACCCTGGTGGGCGTCGATCTGTCGGCCAACATGCTGCGCCAGGCGGCGGCCCGCAATATTTACGCGCGCCTGCTGCAGGCCGACGTGGAAAGCGCCATGGCCGCCGAAAGCGATGCAAGTTTCGATCTGGTGCTGGCCGCCGATCTGTTCATTTATATTGGCCGGCTGGACGGCATCGTGGCGCAGGCGCGCCGCCTGCTGCGTGCCGGCGGCCTGTTGCTGTTTTCCGCCGAGGCGCTGGAACTGCCCGGCGCAAGCAGCGCGCCGGCAGACCCGGCCGGCGCGCCCGCGCCGGATTACCGGCTGCTCGACACGGGGCGCTACGCGCACGGCCTGGCCTACCTGCAAAAGCTGGCCGGCGCGGCCGGATTCGAAGTGCTCGAAACCGGCGCGGCGGACGCGCGCCGGCAGGGCGGGCAGGCCATCAAGGCGTGGATTTGTGCCTGGCGCGTGCCGCCCGCGGCCGCTGCGGCGGCGCCCTGACTGCGCGCCGGGCCCCGGCGCGCGGGACCGCGCAAATCAGGATTTCAGGCGCTCGAACACCAGCGCCGCATTGGTGCCGCCGAACCCTAAGCTGGTGGACATCGCGCAGTCGAAGCGGCCCGGCCGCACATCACGCAATATGGGCAGGCCGGCCGTGGCCGGGTCGGGCTCGAACAGATTGGCCGATGCAGCCATGAATTCGCGCTCCAGCATGAGCAGACAGAATATGGC
>JAEUNN010000088.1 GCA_016791085.1 Rhodocyclaceae bacterium
TCCCCAGGGGACTGTGCTGCTGAATGTGCGCCACCGCGGGGCGGTAGTGCGGAAGGATGGAGCGGACGCTCCGGACTGGTCCCAGCCTTGCGGCCCGACCGGTTACAGGGATGACCGGCCTGATCGATGAAACGAACGCAACTGCAACGGAACTGCAAACGGAGCAGCCTGGTGGCTGCGAGATGCTCAGCGAAGTCTAGATGCGGGGTTTTCCGGTGTCAAGCGCCGGCATGGTGCAATCTGCGGCCGGCAGCGACACGGCGACGCCACGGCGCGATAAGCCTTTGCCGCGTCATTACAACAATCCGCGCTCCGCGAACGACAGCGGCGTCGACACCCCGGCGACGATGAAATGGTCGAGTACGCGCACATCCACGAGAGCCAGCGCGTTTTTCAGCGTTTGTGTCAAACACTCGTCGGCGCGGCTGGGTTCGGCCACACCACTGGGGTGGTTGTGCGCGAACACGACCCCGGCGGCATTACGCGCGAGTGCGAGTTTCACGATTTCGCGCGGGTACACGCTGGTCTGCGTCAAGGTGCCGCGGAACACTTCCACGGCATCAATGAGGCGGTTCTGCGCGTCCAGCAGCAACACCACGAAAACTTCGTGCGCAAGTCCGGCGAGTCTCAAGCGCAGAAACTCGCGCACCACTGCCGGGGTGGACAGCAGCTCTCGCGACTGCATCTGCTCGGCGAGCGCGCGCGCCAACAATTCCCGCGCGGCATCGAATACCGGTCCGACCAGGTACTGCGCCTCGGTTTCCCGCGCCACGGCGTTGGAATCCAGTCCAAATAGCTGCCGGGTCGGCACGTCGGCGACAGATGTGGCGAGATCCTCGCCGACCAGCATCGCCAAAAGCGTGTTGCGATCGAGATGACGTACATCGGGCATGGCTACCTCCGGAAGAAAATCGGGGATAGCCATGACGCGCCCCAGCGGGAAGCGACAGGACTTCCCCAGGGACTGCGTTGCGAAAAGTGCTCGGCCGCAGTGCTGCACGGCGAGGCGGAAGAATGGAGCCGAAACTCCGGACTGATCCCGGCCTCGCGGCCCGACCGGTTGCAGGGATGACCGGTCATATGCGGACAAACGGCGGCACAAGGCCAGAATACCGGAACAGTCTATTGGCGCGACGGACCATCTGTCAAATCCGAAGGGCTTGGGGTCGTATCGTCGTATCGTACTCACGCTGGTCTGGTTTGCCCAGGCGAACGGCGGCTTGCCGCGTCGGCGAATGCACACTTCCGACCCACAGCGGACCTAGCAGACGATGTATCGCTGGCGGCCGGTTTCGGGATAGAGCGGTCGTGTCGTTTGGTTGCTGAATGGCAGCACTTCGGCCTTATGTGGAGCTCCACATAAGGCCGATTATGTAGATACGTCGATTATGTTGAGGTTTCCGGGCAGATATTCGGATAGGCCAGTGTTCACGGGCTTTTTCGTGCCGGGGAAGAGATGCTGATCTCGACATAAATTCAGCGGTCTCCTGAAGTGGAGTTTTTA
>JAEUNN010000111.1 GCA_016791085.1 Rhodocyclaceae bacterium
CGCCTGGCGGCGATCGACGGCGTCGAGTTGGGCGAGCCGCGCCGCATCGCCGGCCTGCAGCCAGTGCGCCGCGCGCGCTTCCTGATCGGCCGCGCGGCTGTAAATTTTATAGTCGGCATAGCTGCGCTCGAACAAGGCATCGTGCTGCGGCGCCTCGGTGCCGGCTTGATGCGCGATGCTGGCGGCGGCGTCGGCATGTTCCTCTGCTGCGCCGGCGGCGCGCGGGCTTTGCGCGGCGTCCCGCGCGGCGGCATCCGTCACAAAGCAAGGTGCCAGCGCGGCGATCAATGCCCGCAAGGCATGCGCATAGGCGACGCCGTCGCCGATGTCGAGCGCAGCCGCCTCCAGGGCCCGGCGTACTGCGTCCACATCAGGTGCCGGCGCGGCCGGCGTGCGCCGCGCGGACGCGACCAGCCGCGACCACAGGCTGCGCCGGGCCGGCGGCGGCGCCAGAGCCAGTGCGCCCGGCATTGCGCCGCCCGACAACATGGCGCGCGCCATCACATACAGTCCGGACAGCCCGTCCTGGCCCGGCTGCAGCGCCGCGTCAGGGGCCAGATTGCGGGCCACGCCGGGCAGATCGCGCGCGGCCAGGGTTTCCACGCGGGCACGTTCGAGTGCCGCATAGCACGGCCATTCGGCGTCCGTGAATAGCGCGCCGGCCGCCGCGTCGTGCCAGCGCATCCAGGCCGCCAGGGCATCGGCCGCGGCGCGCCCGCTGGCGCCGGCCGGCAGCGCGCCGCGGCAAGCCGCCGGCCAGCCGAGAGCGTCGTCGGCGCCGCGCGCATATGAACGTTGCCAGGCCGCCGCGACGCGCGCGTGCGCGGCATGTTCAGTAGCGATATTGCTGCCCGCGCTCATGCCCGGCGCCCAGTTCGGCGGCAAAACAGCGCTGATAAAGTTCCGCCACCAGCGGCCGTTCGGTGTCGTCGCAACGGTTCAGGAAGGCGAGGCGGAAAGCCGCCGCAAGGTCGGCCAGCAGCAGGTGATTTTCCGCCCAGGTAAGCAGCGCGCGCAGCGACAGCAGCGTGGACAGTTCGCCCTGGCCATAGGCGCGCCGGCACAGCCCGGCCAGCGCGACCATGCCGCGCGCGCACTGTGCATCGAGTTGCGGCGCGCGCGCGGCCAGAATGTCCAGTTCCTGATCGGCCGGCAGGTAATCCAGTTCGGCGACCACGTGCCAGCGGTCCATTTGCGCCTGGTTGAGCGGCTGGGTGCCCACGTACAGCCCGCTCGCGTCGCCCTGGCCGGCGGTGTTGGCGGTCGCGAACAGGCGGAATGCCGGGTGCGGCGTGATCACGCGGTTCTGGTCCAGCAGCGTGAGGCGGCCATTGGTTTCGAGCAGGCGCTGGATCACGAACATCACGTCGGGCCGGCCCGCATCGTATTCGTCGAACACCAGCGCGACCGGGCGTTCCAGCGCCCATACCAGCATGCCGGGCACGAAGCGGGTGACCTGCAGCCCGTCCTCGAGCACGACCATGTCGCGGCCGATCAGATCGGCGCGCGTCACGTGGCCATCCAGGTTGATGCGCACGCAGGGCCAGTTGAGCCGCGCCGCCACCTGTTCGATGTGCGAAGATTTGCCGCTGCCGTGCGGGCCGTGCAGATAGACGCGGCGGTTGTGCGCAAAGCCCAGCAGCAGCGCGCGGCATACATCGGGCACGAAACGGAAGGCCGGATCGAGTTCCGGCACGTGCGCCTCGCGCCGGCTGTAGGCCGGCAGCGGCCAGGGCAAATCCAGCCCGAAGGTGGCGCGCGGCTCGCAGACGCTGTCCGGCAGCGGGGCGGAATCGTAGGTATCGGTCATGGCAGGGCGGCCGCCTGGGTGCGGGGGAATGAGCGCGCGGCAGCGCCGGGCATGCGGCTCAAGGGTGTAGTTCCATATCGGCGAGCAGCCGGTCTATCAGCGCATCGAGGCGGAATTCCTCGGCCGGACGCCGCACCATGGCCAAGTGTATGCTGCCGGCGAGGCGCCCGCAGTGGGCCAAATGTTCCGCACGCAGTTCCAGCCCGTCGAGAAAGCCCGCGCGATAGGTATTTTCGCCCAGCGGCCGGAAACGGTTCAAGCCGCGTATCACCTCGAGTTCGATGTCGTGCTGCGGCGCCGCATGCAGCACGTATACCCAGCGTATGGGCAGCGGCTCGGAGCCGAATCGGGCGGCCAGCGGATAGTTGAACTTTTCCAGTCCGGGACGGATGCGCACCAGTCCGGTGGTGTCTATATCCAGCTTGCGGGCCACGTCCTGCCACAGTTTGATGCGCGGAAAGCCCGGCAACGCGCGGCCGGCGGCATCCACGGGAACCACGTCGTCGGCCAGAATCTGGTGCCCGCGCTGCATGAATCCGGCCGCCAGGGTGGATTTGCCGGCGCCCGAATGGCCCACGCACACCATGCAGCTGTGCCCCACGCGCACTGCGTTGCCGTGCAGCACCAGCAATCCGCGCTGCTGCAACAGCGCCCCGATGGCCGATCCCAACAGGAACAGGCGCACGCTTTCCGGGTCGCTGCCGGGCGCCACATCGACCACGATGGAATTGCCGTCGCGCACTTCGAAACTTGCCACTTGCGGCACGTCCAGCCACAGCGCGTCGCGCGCGGCCCACAGGTAAGGCCCCAGCTGGCGCGCGGCGGCGCGCGCGTCCGCGGCGATCTGGCCGCAGCGAATGTGCACGTCGGGTGGCGCGCTGTCGCTGGCGAGCGCCAGTTCGGGCAGGGGCAGGTCGCTGGAAATATTGAGCAGGTAAGCTTGATAGCGCATGGTCAGGATGTCCGCGCGGAGGGCGGGCGTGCAGCAGGCGGCAGCTTTCCGCTTGCGGCCGTCCCGGGCTGGCCGGAATGATACGCAAATTCCCGCGCGTGCTGCGCCGGGCCGCCCGCATGCGCGTGCCGCCGGCCCTGGCCGGCACAGTGCCTCGCATGCCGGGGCCGGTGTCAGCCCAGTTCGAAGGTCGTGACGCCGTAAATTTCCTGCGCCGGAATTTGCGGCGGCGCGCCGTGGTACATGCGCGCACAGCCGAATACTTCGCGCAGTCCGTGTGCGCGCGCGAGCGCCAGGGCTTGCGGGTTGTTTTCCGGCACGTCCAGATACACCGGCTGGCCCGGCATGTAAGCTGCCAGCGCGCGATACAGCTTGTCGGCGGTGGCTGCATCCGCGGCGAACAGCGGGCCGATTTTGCAGCCTTGCCGGCAGGCGCGCACCAGGCCATATCCGCACAGGCTGCCGGCGGCCGTCACGGCGCCCCAGGCGCGGGCCTCGCGCTGCGCGATCCAGGCGCGCAGGAAGCGCTCGCGCGCGACGCCGAAATGCGCGGCGTCGTAACGCAGCAATGCGTCGAAAGCGATGTCGTGCAGATCGACCAGGCCCGGCTGCGCAGCGGCCGCGGCGCCCAGTCCCTGGTAGCGCAGGTCGCGGTGGCTAAGCGTGAATCCGCCGCGCGCATAAAACGCCTGCATCGCGAACACACCGTCCATGCCTATCGCGGCGCCCGCGGCGAGCCGCGCCAGCAGGCGGTCGCGGCGATGCAACCACAGCTTGCGGCCAAGGCCGCGGCTGCGGTGGTCCGGCCGCATGATGAAAAACCCCATGAAGCCGTAACGCCCCGCATAGGACACGATGGACCCGCCGCCGACCAGTTCGCCGCCCTGCTCCGCGGCGATGAATGCTTCGGGGTCGGTCTGCCAGAATATTTCGGCGTCGGCGCGGCCGGGATTCCAGCCTTCGGCGGCGGCCCAATCGACCAGGGTGTCGAGTTCGGCCCGTGTCATCGCGCGCAATATCAGTTCGGGAGCCATGGCGTGTCCGTGGGTGGCGGCCGGAATTTCAGTCTAGTCACTGCAAGGCGGGGCCTGCCCCGGCTGCCCGCGCAAGGCCGTCGCACGAACTTCTGCGGCACTCGCCGGCTCGAACCAGAAACCCGCCATCGATCGGGATGAGCCGGCCCGGTACGTCCGAGGCTGCCGCAACCCGCGTGGCCGGTCCCCGCATGTCGCGCTTCAAAGGAGAAAACCATGCAGCTAGGCTTCATCCTGGCGATCTTTTTTGCGATCGTCTGTGTCTCGTTTGCCGTGCAGAACAGCGCCGCGGTCAGTGTAAATTTCCTGCTCTGGCAATTCGACAGTTCGCTCGCCGTGGTACTGCTGCTGGCGATGGCGCTGGGCGCGATCGCGCTGGGTTTCATTTCCACGCCGGCCACGCTCAGGGCGCGCTGGAGCCTGGCGCGCCAGAAGCGCCAGATGGATTCCGTCGAACAGGACAATCAGAACCTGAAAGCACGCATCGCGCGCCTGGAGAGCGAACTGGCCACACTGCGCGGCGACGCCGCGGCCGTGGTGCCGGCACCCGACGCGCCGCCCGCGCCGGGCAAAGTACGCAGCCTCAAAGAACTTATCAGCGGCGGCAGATAGTCCGCGCGCGGCACGGCCGGGTCACGGCCGCGCCACGCGGGCTCGACTCAGTCCGGAATACGCAGCGTGTGGTGCTCGAAACTTATGCTGTCCGCGGCGGCCGGACTGTCCGCGATAGGCGGCACATTGGCAGCCGTGAGCGGCGGTGCAGCGCCGGGCGCGCCGCCACGCGGCGTGGTGCGCACCACCTGGGAAGGCGGCAGGGACGCGCCACTGGTCAGGTGCGCGTACATGGCATCCAGCGCCCGTATCAGGTAAATGTGCAGCGGCACGAACAGGCTGTCGTAGCCGGCGGTCAGCCCGGTCGGCAGGAAAGCGTCGAAATGCTGGGCGTTGGTGACTTCCACGTAGCTGATGTTGCGGGCTTTGGGCGCCGACAGCAAATTCACGCCATACCAGGCGCGCGAGGCGTGATTGACCGGCACCAGGGTATCCGCGCGGCCATGCACGACGATCGCCGGGGTATGTTGCAGGCGCGCGCCGACCTGGGATTCGGCGATACCGCGGCGTATGCGCCGTGATGCTTCGGCCATCGCCCCGGTGAGCGGTGCGCCGGTCAGGATATCCACGCCCAGCGCCAGATTGCGCTGGCAAATGGCGCCATCCAGCGCGAAATCGGCCGTGCCGCTGGACGGCGAAACGGCCAGGAAATCCAGCCGCGGCCCGCCCGTCGCAGGGTTATAGACGATATTCACGCCGGAGGTGGGCGGCACGCCGTTGCCGGTTGCGAATATGTTGGCCTGCAGCAAGGGGTTCTGCGCGATCACGCCGCCGGCAGCGTCGGTATTGGCCATGGAAAACCCGCAAACGTTGTCGGCCACGCTGAAACGTCCATAGGCGTTGGAATAGGTAACGGCAATGGCGTTCGTGGCCAGGCGGTAGTGCGATGCATGCAGGCGGTCGCTGTCGGCGAGCCAGCCATAGGCCTGCAGGCGTTCCAGCGCCTCGTCGGCCTGTGCGGCCAGCGTGGTGGCGGACAGCAGGCCTTTGGCACGCAGCGCGGCGCAGCGCGCGCTCGGGCCGGCCGGGTTGGGGAACAGCAACAGCGCCGCGGCCGGCGATCCGGCGGCAGCCGCAGACAGGGCCGCGCAGGGCTGGTACAGATTGGCGTAGGTGAAATAGTCGTACAACGGGCGGCCTATCGTGGCCATGCGCGTCGATCCCTGTTCGATCACCAGTCCGCGCGTGTCGCGCACCTGAATTTGCGGTTCGGTCACGGCGACGCCATCTATGAGTTGATGCTCGTCCATTTCCGCCGCCGCCAGCGCGGCGCCGGCGCCGTTGGATATGCCCGAGGCGATCACCAGCGTGTTGCGCCGGT
>JAEUNN010000113.1 GCA_016791085.1 Rhodocyclaceae bacterium
ATAGCTCGCGGTGAGGCTGCGGCTGCCGGGGCTGTCGAAGGTTTTGCTCAGGGTGGCGACGCCGGCCGTAACCGTCGCGGTTCCGAGTACGTTGGTGCCGTCGCGGAAGGTGACGCTGCCGCCGGGGTTGCTGCCGGCAACGCGCGCGCTCAGCACGGTGCTCTGGCGGGCATACACGGCGTTGGGCGCCGCGCTGAGGCCGGTGCTGCCGGCGATCAGGGGTTCAGTGAAATTACCTCGCTCTGACCCCAGTTTTCTGTACGTCACGGGCCGAAAAAATTGGTTGTTCAGCGACACGCCAGCCGGCGCCCACGCCAGCGCACGCCTGTACTCGCTGCTCGAAACCGCCAAGGCCAACTCGATTGAGCCTTACATTTGGCTGCGCCACGTCCTCTCCCGCCTTCCCCTCGCCACGTCGCTCGCAGACTACGAGGCGCTGATGCCCTGGAACCTGCGTGTCGAGGATTTAATCCCAAAATTCCATTCCTGAGTAGGGTGGGGTTGGTGGAGCGCTTACTTTCCCTCAGTTTTCCCTGGTGATTTATTTCCTTCGGGTGCTATCTTTCGGCATTCCCAAAAGAACCGAAACCCTCGTAAATTGCTCCGAAGCGCTCACTAGTGGCCGTCAGGATTGCCTCCATGCCGACGATTGCATCGTAATCCGGAATCATTGTAATTGTGCAATAACACGTCCAACGACCCGTTGGATCGTCCTTTTCGACAGATATACTGAAACCCGCCAAAGCGGGATCCGACGTCAATCTTAACCCTGTTATTTCGTCAGCGACATCAATAAAGAAATCGATCTCCATTGCCTTAGATAAATCTGATCCTTCGGCAACCCATCGCCTGATTGCTTGTCCCGTCTCGTCGTCGGGAATATCTACAATAGTCATTGCACGCTCTCCACTAAAAAAAGCCTTAACCACCATCCTGGATGCGATATTTCTTCCCAGGCGATTCAACCTTGTTATAGTTCCGGTCGCTCTTGACACCTCCATTCGCATCAATTCTATTGGACTCGTTCTTAAAAGCCTCACGCCTGTTCTCGGCCCGAGTCCAATCCGTCGCGATATGCGGGTCTCCGGTCTCGTTTTCGACTCTGCGCCCTGAGACTTGGGACCGCTCCCGGTTCCCCTTTCCACTGTATGTACGTCCGCTTTCGTGCAAGTTCGTATATGAACCTGTCTCGGTTGCCCCGTTTGCCGCACCTTCACCTCCGTTCGTCGGCGCGTTTTCGGCGGTTACGCCCTTCGACCCTAGCGCATCTGCAGACTGGGCTGCGGTCCCTTCCTCACCACTCCCCGACTGGAAAATCCAATTAATGAATTTATGTTCTAGCCACAGCCCCCCACCCAAAACGGCTCTTTTGAAATTCAAGTGGGTTACGCGGTTTGCCGCCCGAAATTGGGAAGGTCAAGCTTGCCGGCGATTAGAAACAGGACAGTGCGCATGGTCGTGAATCGCGTGTATCCCCGAGCCTTGCGTTTAGCGGCCTGGAAA
>JAEUNN010000116.1 GCA_016791085.1 Rhodocyclaceae bacterium
GCGAATTCGTCGGCGGCTTTCTGTTCGCGCCGCGCCTCGGCCGCGGCGACCTTGTTGCCATGGCGCGTGGACAGGCTGATGTATGCCTGCATGCGGCTGCGTTGTTCCAGCAGTTCGCGCTGGCATTGTTCCGTGCGCGCCTGCGAATGGGCGGCGGCGGCCTGTTGTTGCGCGATGGCGGTATCCAGGCGACCCAGAAACTGCTGGTAATTGGCGAGTTGCACCCGGGTCAGGCCGGAGCGGGCGGCTTCCTGGAAGCGCTCCTGATATTCCGAACGGTAGCGCTCCAGGAGCGACAGCTTGTCCATGCACTCGCGCTCCGCCGCGACCTGGCCACCCAGCGTGCGGAAGCACTCATCGACCTGGTTGTGCGCCATGTCGAGCAAATCCTGCAGTGGAAATCGGCTGTGCATGTTCGTGCTCCTTCTATGCAACCGCAGCTATCTTTGGCTTTTACGGCAGGCGCTGGAAAATCTGTTGTAGCTTCAACACCGCGTCGTCGTAATTTTCTCGTTCGTGCTGTGCCTGTTGCAGAAATGCCTCCAGGCGTGGGAAAAGCGCAACTGCCTCATCCAGGTGTGGATCCTGCCCGGGCTTGTAAGCCCCCACGGCAATGATGTCGCGGCTGCGGCGATAGCGTGCAAAGGTCTGTTTGAAGCGCCGCACCACCTCGAATTGCGCCGGGGTGAGCAAATTCATCATGGCGCGCGAAACCGATTGTTCGATGTCCAGCGCCGGATAATGGCCGGCGTCGGCCAGTTCGCGCGACAGCACGAAGTGGCCGTCCAGTATGGCGCGCGCCGAATCGGCGATGGGGTCTTGCTGATCGTCGCCTTCGGCCAGCACGGTATAGAAGGCCGTGATCGAACCGCCGCCGCGCGGGCCGTTGCCGGCACGTTCCACCAGTTGCGGCAGGCGCGCGAACACGCTGGGCGGATAGCCGCGCGTAACCGGCGGCTCGCCGATCGCCAGCGCGATTTCGCGCTGCGCCATGGCATAGCGCGTGAGCGAATCCATGATGAGCAGCACGTGCCGGCCCTGGTCGCGGAACCACTCGGCCACCGTGGTGGCATAGGCCGCGCCCTGCAGGCGCATGAGCGGGCTGGTATCGGCCGGTGCGGCCACCACCACGGAACGCCTCAAGCCGGCTTCGCCCAGCGTGCTGTCGATAAATTCCTTCACTTCGCGGCCGCGCTCGCCGATCAGGCCGACCACGATCACGTCGGCCGCCGTATAGCGCGCCATCATGCCCAGCAACACCGATTTGCCGACGCCCGAACCGGCGAACAGTCCGATGCGCTGGCCGCGTCCCACCGTGAGCAGGCCATTGATGGCGCGTATGCCCACGTCCATGGTGCGCTCGATTTTTTCGCGCTGCAGCGGGTTGATCGGGCGCGTGGCGAGCGAGCGCAGGTGGCGCGCGCTGAGCGGGCCCAGGTTGTCCAGCGGCCGCCCGGCGCCGTCTATGACGCGGCCCAGCAGTTCGTCGCCGACCGGCAAATGTTTGGCGCGGTCGGCGGCGCGCCGGCGCGGCCCCATGCGGCGGCCCGGCGTGGGGCGCACCGGCGGCGCTTCGAGCGGGGCGACCTGCGAACCGGGCGCCAGCCCGATCACGTCGTCGGTCGGCATCATGAATACGCGCTCGCCGGAAAAGCCCACGACTTCGGCTTCCACCCAGTTGCCGCCGCTCACCATGACGCGGCAGCCCGAACCGAGCGGCAACTTGATGCCGGATGCTTCCATGACCAGGCCGTTGATGCGCGTGAGCCGTCCGGACTGCTGGTAGGGCCCGGGATGCGCCGCGGCCTGGCGGCAGTCGTTCAGAAAATCCAGCCACATGCGCGATCCGTCCGCGGCACTGGTGCCGGCGTCCGCATCGGCGTCGTCGAAACGGGGCACGTCGCTCATTCCCGGTCCTCCACCCACTCGGCGTTGGCGACCAGCGCCTCGACGATTTTGCGCCAGCGCGTGGCCACGCTGGCGTCTATCTGGCAGCCCGCCGCTTCGAGCCGGCAGCCGCCGCGTTCCAGCGTGTCGTCCTCGAATATGCGATGGCCGGCATGGGTAAGCTGGTCGCCCAGGTAGGAGCGCACCAGGGACGCGTCTTCCGCGTGCAGGTAAATCAGCGTGTGCTGGTGCGGCAACTGGCCCAGCGCTTCGCGCACCACGGCCAGCACGCTTTCGGGACGCATGATGAGGGTCTGGCGCAGCACTTCGCGTGCCACCTGCAGCGACAGTTGCAGCAGTTCTTCGGCCACTTCGTCGTTCCACTGCTGGCGCGACTGTTCCAGGTTCTGCAGCACGGCGTGTATGTTCATGGCGTCGGTGCGCGCGCGCGCCGTGCCTTCTTCATAGCCCTCGGCATAACCGGCACGGCGGCCTTCGGCATAGCCGTCGGCGCGCCCCTGTTCCACGCCTTGCGCGCGTCCTTCGGCCAGGCCTTCGGCATGCCCGGCCGTGCGGCTTTCGTGATAGATCTGGTCCAGGTCGGCCGCGGTCGGGTATTTGAGCGCCATGGCGGCGGCCGGCGCAGCGGCATCCGCGGCGGCGTCGATGCCGGGCGCGGGCGCGGCTGCGGGCGGGGCCGCAAAATCCGTGAGCTGCCACAGGGTGTGCGGGGCTACGCTAACCATGGCGGGGCTCCGCGGCGATCAGCCGGTTACACGAATGCATCATCCGACCCTTTGCCACCCATCACGATTTGCCCTTCTTCGGAGAGGCGGCGAGCGGTTTTGAGAATTTCCTTCTGCTGTTCTTCGACTTCGGACAGGCGCACCGGGCCGCGCGCTTCGAGGTCTTCGCGCAGCATTTCGGACGCACGCTGGGACATGTTGCGGAATATCTTGTCGCGCAGTTCGGGCGAAGCGCCTTTCAAGGCCAGCACCAGCGAATCGGATTGCACCTCGCGCAGCAAGGTCTGTATGCCGCGGTCGTCGATGTCGAGCAGGTTTTCGAACACGAACATTTCATCGACGATTTTCTGCGCCAGGTCGGCGTCGTACTCGCGCACCGCGTCCAGCACCGCGGTTTCGTTGGTGCTGCCCACGAAACCCAGCATTTCGGCCGCCGCCTTGACGCCGCCCAGCGCGGTTTTCTTGAGCTTGCTGGTGCCGGCCATGACGCGCGTGAGGGCTTCGTTCAATTCCGCCAGGGCCGACGGCTGCACCCCGTCCAGCGTGGCGATGCGCAGGATTACGTCGTTGCGCAGGCGGTCGGTGAAGTTCTTGAGGATTTCGCCGGCGTGGTCGAATTCCAGATGCACCAGTATCGTCGCGATGATTTGCGGGTGCTCGTTCTTGATCAGGTCGGCCACGGTGTGCGCGTCCATCCACTTGAGGCTTTCTATGCCGGCGGTGTCGGAGTCGTTGAGGATGCGCGACAGCAGGTGACCGGCACGCTCGTCGCCCAGCGCCTTGGTCAGCATGCCGCGTATGAGCGCTTCGTCGGCGCCCAGTTTGGCGCCGCCCGAGGTGGCGTTGAG
Organism: Rhodocyclaceae bacterium; assembly: GCA_016791085.1. Lineage (GTDB taxonomy): Bacteria > Pseudomonadota > Gammaproteobacteria > Burkholderiales > Rhodocyclaceae > JAEUNM01. The sequence goes on from JAEUNN010000116.1 coordinate 3,482, forward strand.
CATGTCGTCCAGCACCTGTTCCACGCGCTCGCGCGGCACGCCGCGGGTTTGCGCCATGGTCGAGCCGAGTTTCTGGACTTCGCGCGGGCCCAGGTGCTTGAGCACTTCGGCGGCGCCATCCTCGCCCAGCGACAGCAGCAGCAGGGCGGCTTTTTCCACGCCTTCGGTGCTCATGGCCGGACTCCACGGCAGGCCGCGCGGCGGGCGCGGCGGATCAGGCTGGGGCAGGGCGTCATTCGGCGGCTCCTACCCATTCGCGCAGCACTTCGGCCACCAGTTTGGGATTGGAATGCGCAAGCTGGCGGATGTCCGCGAGTTTCTGCTCGTAGGCGAGCCGCGCCTGCTCTTCGGGCGACAATTCTTTCTCGGCCTCTTCGTCCTGCTCTTCGTCGGGCGTGAGATCGCGCACTTCCATGTCCTCGTCTTCCGGCTTTTTCTCTTCTTCCGGCGGCGTGGTGAGGCTTTTCACGACCGGACGCACCACGCCCAGCAGCAGGTAGGCGGCCACCGCGGCAACCAGCAGATACTTGAGCAATTCCTTGCCCAGCGCGATGTTTTCCGGGTCTTTCCAGAGCGGCAGCTGGGCCTCGGTTTCCTTTTCGATTTCGGTGAAGGGTGCGTTGGCCACCGCCACGGTGTCGCCGCGCTCCTTGTTGAAGCCCATGGCTTCGCGCACCAGGTCGTTGATCTGTTTCATTTCCGCGTCCGGCAGCGGCACGTTTTTCATCGTGCCGTTCTGCTGCTTTTCGGCACGGTGATTCACCACCACCGCCACCGACAGCCGCCGCACCTGGCCCAGCGCGCGGCGCACGTGGCTTACGGTCTTGTCGACCTCGTAGTTGCGCGTCGCTTCTTTCTTGGTGGTGAGCGGGGTGGCCGTGGCGGCATTGGCGGCAGGCTGGCCCGGCGCGGCATTGGTGGTGATCGGCGCGGTAGCCACCGGCGGCGGCTGGTTGGACAGAGCGCCCGGCACGCCGGCCGGTCCTTGCTGGTTGGTGATGGATTCGCTCGACTGCTCGCTGCGCACCGCGGAATCCGGATTGGGATTCGGCTTGAATGTTTCCGCGGTCTGTTCGGACAGGTTGAAATCTATGTCCGCCGTGGCCTGGGCACGCAGATTGCCCTTGCCGACCACCGGCGCCAGGATGGCTTCGATGCGCTTCACATAATCCTGCTCGACTTCGCGCACGTATTCGAGCTGTTTCGGATCGAGGCCGCTGCCGCGTTGCGGATCGGATTTCTGCGTGAGCAGTTTGCCGTTCTGGTCGAGCACCACGACCGACTCGTTATCCAGTTGCGGCACGCTGGATGCGACCAGATGCACGATGCCGGCCACCTGGGCTTCGGACAGGCTGCGCCGGTTCAGATTTACCACGACCGATGCCGACGGCTTCTGTTCCTCGCGCAGAAAGCCTTTCTGCTTCGGAATCGCCAGATGCACGCGCGCCGAACTGACCGCCGCCAGCGACTGTATGGTGCGCGCCAGTTCGCCTTCCAGCGCGCGCTGGATATTCATCTGTTCTATGGGTTCGGACAGCCCGAATTTCTGCGTGTCCAGCAGTTCGAAACCGACCGATCCGCCGCGCGGCAGGCCCTGCGCGGCGAGGCGCAGGCGCAGGTCGTGCACCTGCCCGGCCGGTACCAGGATGGCATGGCCGTTGTCGGAAAATTTGTAGGGGATGTTCTGCTGCGACAGCGCCGCCACGATGGCGCCGCCGTCCTTGTCGTCAACGTTGGAAAACAGCACGGCATAGTCGGGGACGCGCGACCACAGCAGCACGCCGACCAGCACGGCGATCGCCAGGGCCGCAGTGCCTATGGCGGCGACTTTCTGCCGTTGCGACATGGCCATCCAGCGCTGGCGCAATACCGGCAGGCGCGCCGCGCCGGCTTCGGGTGCGGGCAGTTCGGTCAGGGTGGCGTCGGTGGCGGCCATGGCGCGGGGACGATGCATCCGGAATGTATGGATGGGATCATTTTGGCCGCATGCGGCAAACCCGGTTGGCGCGAATAGGCGCGGTTTACCGCGGCTATTTGAACGGGCCGCAAAAGCGCGCCGCTGTTAGTCTGGCAACCGTGAAATTGCGCACAATCGTCATGGCGACCGAGGACGAAACCATCCCTGCCGCGCGCGTCAATCCGGAAGAAGCAAGCCGGCTGGCGGAGGCATTTCGTGCGTTCAACGAGGTGTCGGCGCAGCTTTCGTCGGCCTATGAAAGCCTGCAGAGCCGCGCCGAACAACTGACCGCCGAACTAGCCGCCGCGAACGGCGAATTGCGCCGCCAGTATCAGGAAAAGGCGGAGCTGTCCGAGCGTCTGTCCACCTTGCTGAATGCATTGCCGGCCGCGGTGCTGGAACTGGACGAGCGCGACTGCGTGCGGCAGGCCAATCCGGCCGCGCGCGCACTGTTCGGCGCGGCGCTGGACGCTGGCCGCTGGCCGCAGATCGAATCCTGCCTGGCCGCCACCGACGCGGCCGGCGAGCGCGAAATTTCGACCGGCGGCGAGCTGCGCCGGCTGGTGCTGTCGCAGGCCGCACTGGGCGCCGGCGCGCGCCTCGTGCTGTTGCATGACATTACGCACCAGCACGAACTCAAAATGGCCGCGGCGCGCAACGAGCGCCTCGCCGCCATGGGCGAAATGGCCGCCGCCGCGGCGCACCAGTTGCGCACGCCGATTTCCGCCGCGCTGTTGTATGCCGCGCTGCTGGACAAGCCGGACCTGGGCGATCAGGAACGCAGCCGCTGCGGGGCTGCCGTGAAAGAGCGCCTGCGCCATCTGGAGCGCCTGATACGCGACACCTTGCTGTTCGCGCGCGGCCGGCCGCTGGCGCGCGAAAGTTTCAGCCTGGGCGAACTGGCGGCCGAGGCGGCGCAAAGCATCGCGCCGCTCGCGCGGGCGCGCTCGGTGCGTTTTCTGTCCGAGGTGGATGCGCCCGAGGCCAGTCTGCACGGCGACCGCAAGGCGCTCGCCGGGGCCCTCGTAAATCTGCTCGAAAACGCTCTGCAGGCCGTGCCCGCGCAAGGCACGGTGCGGCTTAGCCTGGCGGCCGGCGCGGAGCAATTCACGCTCGCCGTCGCGGACGATGGCTGCGGCATAGACGCCACCCTACAGGACAAGCTGTTTCAGCCGTTTTTCACCACTCGTGGCGAAGGAACCGGGTTGGGCCTGGCGATCGCGCGGGCGGTGGCTCGTGCCCATGGCGGTGACATCGAAGTGCGCTCGCAGGCGGGCGCCGGCAGCGTATTCACGATACGCCTGCCGAAGTTGGAGGAGGTCGCAATGTCATGACGAACAATCTGCATGTGCTGGTGGTGGAAGACGATGACAGCCTGCGCGACGCCATCGCACTTACCCTGGAATGTGCCGGCCATCGCGTCACGGCGGCCGGCGACGGCCCGCAGGCGCTGCGTCTGGTCGAGGATTACGAATTCAATCTGGTGCTGTCCGACGTGCGCATGCAGCCCATGGACGGATTGGCCCTGCTGGCCGAACTGCGCGCGCGCGAGCCGCAGTTGCCGGTGCTGCTCATGACCGCGTTTGCCGACGTGGACCGGGCCGTGGCGGCGATGCGCGGCGGCGCCTGCGACTTTCTGCTGAAGCCTTTCGAGCCCGAGGTGCTGCTTGCGCACGTGGCCCGCTATGCGGTGTTGCCGCCGCCTTGCGAAGGCCTGGTGGCGGCGGACAATCGCACGCGCAACCTGCTCGGGCTGGCGCTGCGCGTGGCGCGCACCGATGCCACGGTGCTGCTGACCGGCGAATCCGGCACCGGCAAGGAAGTGTTTGCGCGCTACATCCACGCGCAGTCCGCGCGCGCGGGCAAACCTTTCGTGGCCATCAACTGCGCGGCGATACCGGACAACCTGCTCGAAGCCACCCTGTTCGGGCACGAAAAGGGCGCTTTTACGGGCGCCCAGACGGCCCAGCCGGGCAAGTTCGAACAGGCCGACGGCGGCACGCTGCTGCTCGACGAAATTTCCGAAATGCCGCTCGCACTGCAGGCCAAATTGCTGCGTGTACTGCAGGAACGCGAGGTGGAGCGGGTGGGCGGCAAAAAGCCCGTGCGCCTGGACATACGCGTGCTGGCCACCAGCAACCGCGACATGCTGGCCGAAGTGGCGGCGGGGCGCTTCCGCGAGGATTTGTACTATCGCCTGAACGTATTTCCTTTGCGCATCCCGTCGCTGCGCGAACGTCCCGGCGACATCGTGCCGCTGGCGCGCTACTACCTGGCAGAAATTGCCGCCCGCGAAAGGCGGAATCTGTCGATTTCCGACACTGCGGCGGCAATTCTTGCCGCCTACGCCTGGCCCGGCAATGTGCGCGAACTGGTCAATGCGCTGCAGCGCGCCGCCATACTGTGTGCGACCGGCGTCGTGGAAGCTTGCGATCTGCAGCTGGAAAGCGCGGCTTCGGCCTATGCGCCGCCCGCCGCGCCTGGCGGCCCGTTGGCTGCCGCGCCGCCGCCGCAGCAGCCGGTTGCCGCCGCGGCCGCGCCGGCCTATGCCGCAGGCGCCGGCGAAAACCGCGAAAATGCCGACAAATCCGGCAATATGCGCGACCTGGAGCGCACGCACATATTGCAAACTTTGGCCGCCGTGGGCGGCTCGCGGCGTCTGGCGGTGGAAAAGCTGGGCATATCCGAACGTACGCTGCGCTACAAACTGGCACAATGGCGCGAGCAAGGTTTGCTGCCGGACGGCATGGTCTGATGCCGTCCCGGCCGCGCCCGAAAGCAGGAACGAATCTTGCTGCACGATTTTCGTAATGCCAGCCACGAGGCGGGGGATGCACCATGGATAACCGCGGAATAGATCAAATGTTGGGCGAACTGCGCGCCGGCGCGCAGGTGGCCGCCAGCAAGGCCGTTACGGCACCGGCCAAAGTGAGCGGCGTGGATTTCGCGCAGGAACTGAAATCCGCCATAGACCAGGTTAACCAGGCGTCGCAGCAGGCCCAGCAAATGGCGCAGGATTTTTCCTCGGACAAACCCGATACCAATCTGCAGGACGTCATGGTGAACCTGCAGAAAGCCAATCTTTCGTTCCAGCAGATGGTCCAGGTACGCAACAAGCTCGTATCCGCCTACCAGGACATCATGAACATGAGTCTTTGAGCGCACTGCGCCGGCCCCTGCCTGCGCCGCGCGCGGCACAGCGCGACAACCCGCGCCGTGCGCTGCCGGCGCGGCTTCCCGCCGGCGCGGCCGAGCCACCCGGCACGCAGCACCCCGCCTAAGCCCTTCCTCTGCATCGCCCCAACCGCCATGGCCGACAAGTCCTATCGCGACGACGCCTGGTGGCGCGAGCACTTTTGCGGCCTCGCCGAAGAGGTGTGGGAAGCGGTGGCGCCGGTCGGCGGTGCCGGCGAGGATGCGGATTTTCTCGAAAGCGCGCTGGCGCCGGAGCCGGGCGCCCGCCTGCTGGATTTGCCCTGCGGCAACGGGCGCGTGGCGCTGGAACTGGCGGCGCGCGGCTACGCCGTCACGGGCCAGGACATATCCGCCGGACTTATCGCGCGTGCGCGCCGCCACGCGGCCCGGCGCGGCGTACAGGTCGACTGGCGCGTGGGCGACATGCGCGAGCCGCCGGCCGGACCGCCGTTCGACGGCATCTATTGCTGGGGCGACAGCTACGGCTATTT
>JAEUNN010000179.1 GCA_016791085.1 Rhodocyclaceae bacterium
CAACGGCACCGGCTGCGCGTTCAGCGGCCCGGTCATTCTTCGCCCACGCTGCGCGCGTAGCCGGCGGCGTCCAGCAACTGTGCCATTTGCGCCGGGTCGCTGGGGCGCAGGCGGAATATCCAGCTGCCGTAGGGGTCTTCATTCACCAGCTCGGGGCTGCCGTCCAGTTCGCCGTTGGCCGCCACGATTTCTCCGTCCAGCGGCGCGTAAATGTCCGAGGCGGCCTTGACCGATTCGATCACCGTGACCGTGTCGCCGGCCTTGACCGTGCTGCCGACTTCGGCGGCATCCAGGAACACCACGTCGCCCAGCAGTTTCTGGGCGTGGAAAGTAATGCCGACCGATACCGTACCGTCCTGGTTATCGAGCACCCATTCGTGGCTGTCGGTGTATTTGAGGTTTTCTGGCAGTTCCATGTTCATTCCTTGCTGGGCGTTTGGGGGGCAACGAGCACTTTCCCGTTGCGTACGAAAGGCGGTTTGACGACGCGCGCCGGCAGGCGCTTGCCGCGGATATCGACCTCCACCGTGTCGCCGGCGGCCACGGCGGCCGGCAGGCGCGCCAGCGCGACCGATCCGTCCAGGCTGGGCGCATAGCTGCCGCTGGTGGTGAGGCCCGCGCCGTGCGCGGTATGCACGATCTGGTGCGCGCGCAGCACGCCGCGCGCCTGCAGCACCAGGCCCAGCAGCGCGCGCTCGCGCGGGGCGGCTTCGAGCGCGCGGCGGCCGATGAAATCGCGCGCCGGGTTGCGCAGGTCCACGGTCCAGGCCAGACCGGATTCGAGCGGATTGACGCTTTCGTCCATATCCTGGCCGTACAGATTCATGCCGGCTTCGAGCCGCAGCGTATCGCGCGCGCCCAGGCCGCAGGGCCGGCCGCCGGCGGCGACCAGGGCGGCCCAGGTGGCCGCCGCCTGGGTGGCCGGCAACATCAGTTCGAAGCCGTCCTCGCCGGTATAGCCGGTGCGCGCCACCAGCACCGCCAGGGCCGGCGCGGCGGCCGCCAGCCAGGCCGCGCTGAAAGGTTTGAGGTTTTGCGCCGGCGCCGCCGCGGCGGGCAGGGCGGCGGCCAGGCATTGCGCGGCGCGCGGCCCCTGTACGGCGATCAATGCGAGGTCGCTGCGCAAATCGATATGCACCGCCAGATCTTCGGCCTGGCCGCGCATCCACTCGATATCGCGGCTTGCCGTGCCGGCATTGACCACCACGCGATAGTGCTGCGGCGTGAAAAAATAGGTGATGAGATCGTCCAGCACGCCGCCGGAAGGATTGAGCATGCACGAATACAGCGCACGCCCCGGCGTCGCCAGTTTGGCCACGTCATTGGCCAGCAGGACCGACAGGAATTTCGCGGCGTCCGCGCCGGTGATATCCACGGCGCGCATGTGCGACACGTCGAACAGCCCGCAGCCGGCGCGCACCGCGCGGTGCTCTTCGAGCTGGGAACCATAGTGCAAAGGCATGTCCCAGCCGGCGAAATCGACGATTTTCGCGCCGGCCGCGACATGGGTGTCAAACAGGGGGGTACGCAGGCCCAAGACGTGCTCCACTCGGCAAATGGAAAAAGCCAGGCGCTAAGCCTGATTTCCCCCTCTGTCCTTGGTACCTGAGAGATTGGGCGCGCGGCCCGTGCCCCTTCGGTGGCCGCCTGGTGGCGGCGCTCTCCAGAGTGGCGCCCTGGTGGGCGGTTCGCCGGTCCTTGGTGCCTGAGCGGTTCCGGGTGTTGCGCCTTCGGCGACGGACTAGCCGTGCTCTCCCGAACGAACCCGCGCACTATACCGGCCGCGCGGGGACGTGGCAACGGGGGCTTTGTTGCACTGCGAAAGGCAAATCGCCGCGCGCGCTTGCCCGGTCCGGCGCGGCGCGCGACAATCCGCGCCTGTTTGTCGCGATTACCGGAATTCCATGTATCAAGCCAGAATCGAAGCACGTTCGCTGCATGTCGAGTTGCGCGGCGTGCGCCACCACTTGCGCAGTTGGGGCCCGAGCGGCGCACCGCTCATCGTGATGCTGCACGGCTGGATGGACGGCTCGGCCAGTTTCCAGTTTCTGGTCGATGCGCTGGCCGCGCCGTACCGCGTGGTCGCGCCGGACTGGCGCGGTTACGGGCAAAGCCACTATGCCAACGCCAGTTACTGGTTCCCGGACTATCTGGCCGACCTGGATAGCCTGTTGCGCAATCTTTCGCCGGATGCCCCGGTCGATATCGTGGGCCACAGCATGGGCGCCAACGTGGCCGGGCTGTACGCCGGCATACGGCCGCGGCGCGTACGCCGCGTGGTGTCCATGGAAGGTTTCGGGCTGGGCGAATCGCACCCGCGCCAGGCACCGGCACGCTATGGGCAGTGGCTGGCCGAAATCGAGGCGCGCCAGGCGCCGCGCGACTATGCCGACCATGCCGGACTGGCCGCCCGGCTGCGGCAGGAAAATCCACGCCTGCCCGCGGACCGCGCACAATACCTGGCGCAGCACCTGGGCCGCGTGAATGACGCGGGCCGCGTGGAATTCGCGGCCGATCCCTGGCACCGCGTGGTCAATCCCATGCTGTACCGGCTCGAAGAAGCCAAAGCCTGCTGGCACGCCACCAGCGCCCCCAACCTCTGGATAGCCGGGCGCGAATCGCGTTATCTGGCGCATTTTCTGCCGCGCGCCGCGGAACTCGAAGAGCGCATGGCCTGCGTGCCGGATGCACGCCTGGTGTGGCTGGAAAATTGCGGCCACAACATGCACCACGAACAGCCGCAGGAACTGGCGCAGTTGATAGAAAGTTTCCTCCATGCCGCCTGAACCGGCCGCACCGGCCCTGCGCATAGACATATTCGCGCAAACCCTGGAACTGATAGGCGCGGATGGCTCGCTGCAGCGGCGCTACCGCGTATCCACGGCCGCCAACGGCCCCGGCGAACAGAGCGGCAGCCATTGCACGCCGCGCGGCCGGCATTACATACGTGCCAAGATCGGTGCCGGCGTGCCGGCCGGCACGGCGTTTCGCGGGCGCCGCCCGACCGGCGAAATCTGGAGCCCGCAGCTGGCCGCGCAAAACCCGCAGCGCGACTGGATACTATCGCGCATCCTGTGGCTGTGCGGACTGGAACCCGGGCGCAACCGCCACGGCACGGTGGATAGCCAGCGCCGTTACATTTACATCCACGGCACGCCGGACACCGAACCCATGGGCGTGCCGCGCTCGATAGGCTGCATACGCATGACCAACCGCGACGTGATCGAACTGTTCGACCTGGTGCCGGCCGGCACGCGCGTGGACATTTGCACATGACGCAGTCCGGAATGCCGCCACCGCACATGACCGTAGAGGGGCATCAGGCGTGAATCTGCGTATCGAAATACTGCCCTGGGAGGCGGCCCGCGCGGCCGCCCGCGCGCTGCGCAGCACGGTGTTCATCGTCGAACAGCAAGTGCCGGAGGAACTCGAATGGGATGAATTCGACGCCCAGTCCTGGCACGCGCTGGCCTGGGTGGATGGCATCCCGGTCGCCACCGGCCGCCTGCTGCCGGATGGGCATATCGGCCGCATGGCCGTGCTGGCGCCCTGGCGCGGCCTGGGCCTGGGCAGTGCGGTATTTGCGGCCCTCCTGGCGGCCGCCCGCGCGGCCCGGCATGACGTGGTGCAACTGCACGCGCAGACCCGCGTGGAGGGCTTTTACGCACGCTTCGGCTTCGTCGCGGCCGGCGATCCTTTCGACGAGGCGGGCATACCGCACGTACTCATGCGCCGGCCCCTGCGCGCCGGGCGCAAGGATTAGACCGGCCGCGCGCGAGCGTTCGGCACGCGCTGCGAACTGCCGCCGGATGGGGCATGTGGCCCCGTCCGCGGTTTTCGGCGCTCGGGCATGCAGGGACGTTCCCGTTTCGATCCTACCCACGCTCCGGCGTGGGAACGCCTCCTTCACTGCTCCCGCGGCGCGCACCGGCCGATACTACGACGTGCCGGCGCGACTTGAGATGCGATCCCACGCTGGAGCGTGGGATCGATGATGGCGAACCGGAGCAAGGCGCAATGCTTGGCCTAGGCGCGCGCCGCACTCGCGCTGCCCTAGCCGCCGCCCCCCGCCACAGAAAGCGTGGCCGAGTTTATGCTGCGCGTGAGCGGGACCGAACCGACGGTCTGCCGGGTTTGCGGCGCCGCACGGCTCGCGGTCATTGCCATTCAGCGTCCGCTGCGAGCACCCCGCGCACCGCGTTGCGACAACGGCCCGTTACGCGCCCGCGCCCGGGCGCCGCCATGATGGCGTGCCGCTCCATTCCCTTCGTGTCGAAGCAATCCATCGCGGCTCTTGGTCGAGGTGCCGCGCGGTGGTGCCTGCGCGCCTTCCGGGGATTGCTCCGTTCGGCGACGTCAGGCATACTCCAGTCAGTCGAGTTAACCCGCGCAGGACGTCCGGTCCATGAGCATTTCGAGCGTGTTCAGCCGCATTTCCCCGGCGCCCACCCGACAACGCCGCGGGCACGCCGATTCAAATCCCAAGAGCAGATCTGAACCACCGAACTCCGTGGCCCGCGGTTCAGTTCAACCCATGCCATGCAACATGCAGTGGCATGCTGCATGGCATCCAGTACTTTGGGCGCCACAATGAAATCGGTCGTGCCATCGACAGTGCTTCGGGTGGCATACTTGGCATTTGGCGGTATCCCTGCGCTTGGGCTCGCGGTGCTTTGCGTGGTGTTCTTTCCAGGCACCTTTCGCACCATGGGCTCTCCGGACCTAGCAATCCAGTCCGATGGCGTATTCGGCGCACTGATCCTGAGTCTTGCCATTCTCGGAACAGTAAGTGGCTGGCTCGCTTTCTTCGCCATCGGCACAAATTCAGCAATAGGCCGCGTACTCCATTACGCCGCAATTGCCGGCGGAATATTCGCCGCGTCGTACTTCCTGTTCACACTCCCCGTAATCACATCAACGTCCGTGCTATTAGCGATGGGGCCAGTATTTGTGGGGTGCTGCCTACTGTTCCACATATCGCGTATCGCCCAACCTATCAATCCACCGGGGCTGCGCGATGAAGCCGCGCAGCCCCGGTGATTTCAGACGTGTGTGCCGGGCATGGTAAAACTGCGGGCATGGTAAAACTGGGGTCAGAGCGAGGTAATTTTCGCCGCAGGGAAATCGACGTCAGAGCGATGCAATTCCCAAATGCAAGCTACTCCAAAACGGGCTTTTCCGGTCGGTGGTGCAAGGTCCCTCACTCTGACCCCGGTTACCGCCACCCCGGTTACCGCCAGTTACTCTTGCGTGCGCGAAGCCTGGAACACAAGCAAATCGGCCCACGGCCCGTGGCGGCTATCCAACACCCCGGCGCTTACACAGGCCATGCCTGTGCAGTACGTCAGCAGTTTGGGGCTGCCAAGTCTGGCAGCGTGATCGACAACCTTAACCTTAGAACCGCCATGTACGTGACCGGTACGCACGGTGGAGTCGGAGAGGGGGAGCCGCGAGGCTTCTCCCTATCCCGATTAGCCATCACATGCACCCGCCGTGGCGCCAGTAGAGCCTTGAATGCTCAATAGAGACATCAACTCTCGGTTTGAGGACTGGCTACTGAGTCCAAGCGAAACACTTGACTTTGAGGTCAAGCAATGGCTCGATCTTGAGGATCAAGAGGCCCAAGGACTTGTAGCCAAGGCCCTGATAGCGCTGGAGAACCACGGGGGCGGATTCCTTCTCTTCGGCTACCTTGAGGACGAGAACAAGAAGCTCGTTCCCGATCCCAATCGACCCGCCAGCCTAGAGCCGTACCTCACCGATCGAATTAACGCCATCGTTAAACGACGCGCTGAACCGTCATTCCATGTTGAAGTCACCCTGCAACGCCACCCTGAGAGCGGTGACGAATACCCACTTGTTAGGGTCACCGGCCAATCTAGGGTTCCGGTTCGGTCGGACAGTGCCACCCCTGGCAATAGCCTGAGGCAGAACGTGTACTACATCAGGGCGCCCGGTCCGGAGAGCCGTGCCCCCTTGAATGCTTCTGAATGGGACGCGCTTCTCCAACGAGTTATCGCGAATCAACGGGACGAGATCGTTGGTCTTCTGCGATCGCTCTTTCCATCCGGAGGTGCATTTGGTGGTCCACCTCCGCCCACGGAAAGTGAACTGCTCGATGCATTCGTCAAGACCGCCGCTGAGCGGTGGGCCACCCTCAATGACGCATTGGCTACGGATCATCCGGCTCGAGTCAAGCTGGGCCACTACCTCATAGCGGCGCGGCTAGTTGGAACATCCAAGAACGCCAGCGCTCAATCGATCATTGAAGCGAACCAGTCCGCTCGGCGGTACACGGGGTGGCCCGCCTTTGTAACGATTCACCAAGACAACACCCGACCGCGGCTTGTCGACGGGTGTATCGAAGCATGGGTCGCGCAAGCGAACTACCCGGATGTTGGCCATGCAGACTTCTGGCGGATTGACCCGAAGGGAAACTTCTTGCTGCTGCGCGGATACCAGGAGGACAGCCTTGATCCCGCACGCGGCTTCGGCGCACCAGGCACACTCTTTGAAGCAACGCTGCCGGTCTGGCGCGTAGGTGAGTTCCTGTTGCGGGTTGCCGAATTGGCTTCAGTGATGTGTGAGGACGGCTTTGGAGTCGCCGTGTCCTGCCAGTGGCACGGACTTCGAGATCGCAAGCTATTTGTCCATAACATGCGCCGCTTCCTGCGCGGTAACTATCGTTCATCAGCGGATTACGTCCACACAACTGGCCAGTTTGCTGTGTCAGCGATTCGAGAGTTGCTGCCGGACGTAGTCAAGTCGTTGACGTCGCCGCTCTACGAGCACTTCGACTTCTTCACGCCTCCCGACGCCTTCTATCGCGAGGAACTCGGAGAGATGTTAAAGAACCGCTTCTAGCCGACGCTGGGCCCTGAGAGAAAACGGGCCAGGCTCAATCTAAATTCTGGCGTAAGCACGCGTAAGCCGGGGTAGCGCCGGAGACGCCAACATGCGCCCGTTACGCTAACAGTCAAATTTGGGATCCGCAGGTTCACTCCAATGTGCGCTGGCTACGACGCCGCCGCCAGCGGCATCAGCAAGCGCGGCACCGGCACCCAGTACGTCTCACTGGACCGGCCCACGCGCAGCGCCGGGCCGCAATACACGGATGCCACCTACGGGGCGATCTGCCCGGTCTACTCGGCGCGTCGGCTTGCGGACTACGCTACCGACCCGCCGGCTATCGGGCTCCCTGATCGGTACGCATCCGGACCGTGCCACCGACCAGGTTCTGGCCGGCAAATTTGCGCCGGTTCTGCGCCGGTTCTGCGCCGGCGCCCGCCGCGCTGCATTGCCTGTCGGAAATGCGAAACGTTCGGGATGGGGTGAGTAGCCTGGCCCGCTCCGAGACCGGCCGCGCGCGGGTGTTCGGCACGCGTAGCGAACTTGGCCTAGCTGCTCGCGGCGCGGTGCAAGGCTTCGGTTGCGGCGTCCGGGCGCGTGCCGAGCACGATGGACAGCATGTCGCGGCAGCGCCGGTAAGTCGCCAGGGCTTCGTGCTTGCGGCCGGCGCCAAGGTGCAAGCTCATGAGCTTGCGGTACAGCGGCTCGGCCACCGGATCCAGCTCCAGGCCGCGCTGGCACAGCGCGATGCACAAGTTTTCGCTGTCGCCGCCGGCCAGGCCGTCGCACAGCAGGGCCGCCACACGCAGGAAGCGCGTGCGCAGGCGGGCGCGTGCGGCGAGCAGCCAGGGCGCGTCCGGTTCGGAGGCCAGAAAGGCGCCGCGGTACAAATCCAGCAGCCGGTTTCCCATTCCTGCAAGTTGCGCCGGCCGCATGCCGCCGCGCGGGCCGGCGGCCTGTTCGATGGCGGCCGCGAGCGCCGTGAAGGCGCGCGTGTCCGACCAGACGCGGCGCGGGTCCAGGCTCAGTTTGCCGCCGGCGTGCTGCACCAGTTCGTCGTCGCCCAGCAGCTTGCGCAGGCGCGTGAGGGTTACGCGCAGCGAAATCGCGGCCGCGCCGCCATCGGCGTCCGGCCACAATGATTCGCACAACTGCTGCGCCGATACCTCGCGCTGGTCGGACGCCATGAGCAGTTGCAATATTTCGTAGGCCTTGCGCGGGGCTTTCGGGCCATGCGCGAGCGGTTTGCCGTCCACCTGCACGGCAAATGCGGGCAGGCTGCACAAGGTCATTTTCCAGGGCCAGTCGGCCGGCGCGTCGGGCGGGGCGGGCAGGTCGCGGTTGCGGATGAGCGCGCGCAGGTAGTCCGGCTCTATGCCCTGTTGCAGGCCATGTGCCGCGGCCGCCGCGGCGGCGCCGGGCAGCCACAGCAGGTGGTTGAAATAGCCGTGCCCGCGCGCGACGCCCAGCGCCGCCGCCAGGTCGCCGGCGCGCATGTCGCAACTGCCGCCGTCATAGGCACGGGCGGCCTGCAGCATGGCGGCTTCGAAGCCGAATACCGGGTAGCGCGCCAGGTCCATGGCCGCGCCTGCCTGTGCCGCCTGGGCGGTGGCGGCGGCCGGATTGCCGGTGCGATATTCGGCTTCGCTCAAAGCCAGACGGAAATAGGCTTCGATATTCGGCACGCCGAATTTTTCGGCCATTTCCACGGCCGCGCGCGCTTCGCGCAGGGCGCTGTCGGCGTCGTTTTCCAATAGCGCGTGCCAGGCGCGCAGATAGTGGAAATAGCCCTGGGTCATGGGACGCAGGGCGGCGCGCCGCGCCTCCAGTTGTTGCAGCAGGACGGCCGCCGCGGCGGGACGGGCGTCGCCCAGTTCGACCCAGGCCTGATAGACGGTGACGATCACGGCCGCGCCATCCAGCCTTTCCTGTTCGGCCAGTTGCGCGGCTTGCGCCAGCAGGCTGCGCCCGCTGCCGTGGTCGGCGGCCAGCGAGGCATGGTAGGACGCGCGCACGCGCCACCAGATGCGGTGCAGCGCCGACACGTCGCTGCGCTCCGCCAAGGCGCCGGCGGCTGCGACCAGACGGCGCGCCTCTTCCAGGCGGCCGGCCCAGTTCAGGTAATTCAGCAGGAAGGTCGCCGCGGCGAGCCGTCCGTCGGCATCCGGCGCGCTATCCATAAGTTCGCGCACGCGCAGCGCGCAAGCTTCGAGCAGGGGGTGGCGCGGCTGGCGGTAGAGCAGGCCGGCCAATAGCGTGGATGCCACGCGCAGGGCTTCGGCCGCATCGGAAATATCCAGCGCCAGCGCGTCCAGTTCCACCAGGCGCGCGAGCCAGGGGTCGAGCGGGGCAAAATCGGCCCACAGGTAATAGTGGCTTTCTATGACGCCGGTGGCGGCCAGGATGGCGCCGCGCCTGTCGCCGCGCGCTTCGAATTGCGTGTGGGCTTGCGTGAATGCCGCGCGCGCCGCGAGCGGGTCGCCGGCCAGCTTGCACTTGCCCTGCCAGTAGGCGAGCCAGGCGGCTTCCGCGCCGGCCGGCAACTGGCCGATCCAGCTTTCCACCAGTGGCGCGCTGCCGCGTGCGATGAGCCGGCCGGCGTGTTGCAGCAGGGTGGCCGTGGCGGCCGGCGCGTCACCCGCCGCCAGGCGCAGCGCGAACGCGCCCGCGGCGTCGTCCTCGGCCTCGAGCGCGGCGGCCGTATCGAGGCGCAGGCGGGCACAGCGCTCGGCGCCCAGTTCCTGTTCGGCGCGCTGCTGCAAAAACGAAGCGAGCAGGCCGTGGTACTGGTAATACGCTGCCGCGCTGCCACGGCGGTCTATGAACCAGCGCCGCGCATACAGTGCGTCGAGTTCGGCGGCGGCGTCTTCGCGCCCGGACAGGCGGCGCGCCAGTGCAGCCGTGAAGCGCGGGGCGAAACAGGTGCTGAGCAGCACGCCGGCCAGGCCGGCGCCGGCCTGGCGAAAAAATTCTTCGGCGAAATAGTCGAACAGCGCTTCGCGTCCGCTGCCGGGCAGCCCGGCGGCCAGTTCGCCGTCGGTTTCGGTCAGCAGCACCAGGCCGGCGATCCAGCCGTCGCAGGCGGCCAGCACCTGGGGCGCCGGCTCGCCCGCGTCGCCGCGCGCCAGGCGGTAGATCGCGCGCGCTTCGTCGTCATTCATGCGCAGCTGATCCCAGCCCAGCCGCGCCAGCGCGCGCGCGGCGACCAGGCGCGCAAATTCGCCCGGCGGCGGGTTGCGGCTGGCGACCACCACGCACACCTGGCGCGGTGCCTCTTCGATGGCAGCGCGCAACACGCGCGCCAGGGTTTCCGACGGCGCCGGCATGCCGTTGTCGAACACCAGCAGGGCAGGGCGCGGCAATGCTTCGTACAGCGCGCGAAAAGCGCGCCGGGCGAATTGTTCGAGTTCGCTTTCGTATTCCGGCGCGTAGCCCGGCAACTGCGCGCCGCAGGCGGCCGCGGCGCGGCTCAGATAGTGGAAGAAGGTGCCGCAGTCGGCGTCGCCGGCGTCGAGCTGATACCACTGTGCGGATAGTCCGCGCGCGGCCGCGTAAGTTGCGATAAGGGTGGTCTTGCCGGCGCCCGGCGGACCTTCTATCCAGATGCACGGCCGCTCGCGCGCGCCATCCAGCAGGGCGAACAGGCGTTCGCGCACGCAGGCCGAGGCGAGGCGCGGCGCCTCGAGCTTGGCGGGCAGCGGCGGGTGGGCAGCGGCTATATCGGCCATGGTTGCGGCAGGCGCTTGTGTTTATGCGCTTAGTTTAGCTTGCCCCGGGCCTGAGCGGACTTGCGCCGGGCCGGTTGCGGCACGCGCAGCGGCGGCGCGCCGGCGCGCCGGCGCGCATAGGCCGGACAAACCGGGCGGCCGCGCAAGCCGGTCGTGACGCCGGCCGACGCCTCCGCGCGCGGCTCGTTCGGACTTGCCCGCCGCGGTCATAGGCAGCCGGACCAGGCTGCCGGAGCTCGCGCCAGGCCGGCCTGCGCCGCGCCATGGCGGTCCCTGCCCGGTGGACGGGCGCTGCCCGGATACGCCCGGGCGACGTTCGGGTTATCCACACTTACCGGTGCCGTGCGCGGCGCGCATACTCCGGCCGCCTGCGCAATAGGTGCCGGCAATTACTACGGGAGAGGAAACCATGTTTCAGGTACGAATACATGGCCGTGGGGGACAGGGCGTGGTGACCGGGGCGGAAATGCTTTCGATCGCGGCCTTTCTCGAAGGCCGTCATGCGCAGGCCTTCCCCAGCTTCGGCTCGGAACGCACGGGCGCCCCGGTGGTGGCGTTCTGCCGCATGGACGACAAGGAAATCCGCCTGCGCGAGCCCATCATGCAGCCCGATGCGCTTATCGTGCAGGACCCCACGCTGCTGCATCAGGTGGATGTGTTCGCGGGGCTGCGCAAGCCGGACGGCTATGTGCTCATCAATACCACGCGATCTTTCGAGGAAATGGGCCTGGGCGACTTTAGCCGCGATCTGCGCCCGGAGCGCCTGCTCACCGTGCCGGCCACCGAACTGTCCCTGAAACACGTGGGCCGGGCCGTGCCCAACGTGCCGCTTTTGGGCGGCTTCGCGGCGGCGTCGAAAATCATTTCGCTGGATGCGGTGATCGCCGCGATACGCGAAAAATTCAGCGGCAAGGTGGCGGACGGCAATATCGCCGCGGCCACCGAAGCGTACCAGACGGTACTCGATGAAATGGAGCACGCCCATGCTTAAGCAATGCGAAGGTTCGCATGCGGTGGCCGAAGCCGTCGCGCTGTGCCGCCCGGAAGTGATCTGTGCCTACCCGATTTCGCCGCAGACCCACATCGTCGAAGGCCTGGGCGAAATGGTCAAATCCGGCGACCTGAAGGACTGCGAATTCATCAACTGCGAATCCGAATTCGCGGCCATGTCGATTTCCATAGGCTCGTCCGCGGCGGGCGCGCGCACCTATACGGCGACCGCCTCGCAAGGCCTGCTGTTCATGGTGGAAGCCGTCTATAACGCGTCCGGCCTGGGCCTGCCCATCGTCATGACGGTGGCCAACCGCGCCATAGGCGCGCCCATCAACATCTGGAACGACCATACCGATTCCATGTCGCAGCGCGACTGCGGCTGGATACAGCTATTCGCCGAAACCAACCAGGAAGCCCTGGACCTGCACATCCAGGGCTTCAAACTCGCGGAAGAACTGTCGCTGCCGGTCATGGTGTGCATGGACGGCTTCATCCTCACGCACGCCTACGAGCGCGTCGATGTCCCCTCGCAGGAACAGGTGGATGCGTTCTTGCCGCCGTACGAGCCGCGCCAGGTGCTGGATCCGGCCGAGCCGGTGTCGATAGGCGCCATGGTCGGGCCGGAAGCGTTTACGGAAGTGCGCTATCTGGCTCACGCCAAACAGATGATGGCGCTGGAGCGCATTCCGCAGATTTCGGCCGAATTCAAATCCATATTCGGGCGCGAATCGGGCGGGCTGGTGCGTCCTTACCGCCTGGAAGACGCCGACACCGTGGTGGTCGCGCTGGGGTCCGTGCTGGGCACCATCAAGGATACGGTGGACGAAATGCGCGCCGAGGGCATAGCGATCGGCGTGCTGGGCATCAATTCTTTCCGCCCCTTCCCGCTCGATGCCGTGCGCGCCGCGCTGAAAAACGCGCGCCGCGTGATCGTGCTGGAAAAGTCGCTGGCGGTGGGCATAGGCGGCATCGTCGCGACCAATGTGCGCATGGCGCTCGATGGCGTGCCGGCACGCATCGTTACGGTCGTGGCCGGCCTGGGCGGACGCGCGATCACGCGCGCGAGCCTGCACCGGGTATTCCGCCAGGGCCTGCACGATCAGCTCGAACCCGTGCATTTCCTCGATCTGGACTGGAACATCGTGAACCGCCACCTGGAACGCGAGCGCGAAACGCGCCGCTCCGGCCCCATCGCCGAGAGCATTCTGCGCGACATCGGCACCGTGGCGTCGAAAATCGGCTGAGGACCCACAACATGTCACATCAGGAAATCAAGTTTTACCAGACCGGCACCTTCACGGTCGGCAACCGCCTGTTGGAGCCCGACCAGCGCAGCGTGCAGGCCTCGATGGAACGCACCAATTCGCTCAATTCCGGCCACCGCGCCTGCCAGGGCTGCGGCGAGGCGCTGGGCGCGCGCTACGCCATAGACGCGGCCATGCGCGCCACCGGCAACCAGCTCATCGCGGCCAATGCCACGGGCTGCCTGGAGGTGTTCTCCACGCCGTATCCGGAAACGTCCTGGCAGGTGCCGTGGATCCATTCGCTGTTCGGCAATACCGCGGCGGTCGCCACGGGCATCGCCGCGGCCATGAAAATCAAGCGCCAGAAGGGTGACCGCCGCGACGTGCGGGTGATCGCGCAGGGCGGCGACGGCGGCACCACCGACATCGGTTTCGGCTGTCTTTCCGGCATGTGGGAGCGCAACGACGACGTGCTCTACATCTGTTACGACAACGAGGCCTACATGAATACCGGCGTGCAGCGCTCCTCGGCCACGCCGCCGGCCGCGCGCACGGCCACCACGATGCCGGTCGGCCCCGAGCCGGGCAATGTGTTCGGCCAGGGCAAGAACGTGCCGCGCATCGCCATGGCGCACGGCATTCCTTACGTGGCCACGGCCACCGTGGCGGATTTGCGCGACCTCGAATACAAAGTCACCAAAGCCATGTCGGTGCGCGGCGCGCGCTACATCCACATATTCGTGCCCTGTCCGCTGGGCTGGGGGGCGGCCTCGCACGACACCGTGAAGCTCGCGCGTCTGGCCAAAGAGAGCGGCCTGTTCCCGGTGTTCGAAGCCGAATACGGCGAAGTTACCGGCGTATCGAAAATCCGCCGTCCGGTGCCGGTCGAGGAATACCTGAAGCCGCAGCGCCGCTATGCCCACTTGTTCGGCAAACAGCCGCACGTCGAAACGATAGCGAAAATCCAGGCCATCGCGGATGCCAATATCCGCCGCTACGGCCTGCTGGAAGCAGGAGCGCACTGACATGGACAAACCTTTTGCGATCACGCTGGATCCGGGCTCGTCACTGGCCAATAAAACGGGCTCCTGGCGCACTTTCAAGCCGGTCTATCTGGACCGCCTGCCGCCCTGCAACAACCAGTGCCCGGCCGGCGAGGACATACAGGGCTGGCTGTTCCATGCCGAATCCGGCAACTACGAAGCGGCCTGGCGGCACTTGACGCGCGACAATCCGTTCCCGGCCATCATGGGCCGCGTGTGCTACCACACCTGCGAAGGCGCCTGCAACCGCGGCCGCGTCGATGAGCCGGTGGGCATCAATTCGGTGGAGCGCTTCCTGGGCGACGAGGCGCTCAAAAAGGGCTGGAAATTCGCGCCGCCGGCCGCCGAATCCGGCAAGCACGTGCTGGTCGTGGGCGCCGGTCCGTCCGGCATGTCGGCGGCTTATCAGCTGCGCCGCCTGGGCCACCGCGTCACGGTGTATGAAGCCGGCCCCATGACCGGCGGCATGATGCGCTTCGGCATCCCCAAATACCGTCTGCCGCGCGAGGTGCTGGATGCCGAAATGCAGCGCATCCTGGACCTGGGCGTCACGCTGAAACTGGATACCAAGGTCGATAATCTGCTCGCAGCCATGCAGGCGGGCGGCTTCGACGCGGCTTTCCTGGCCGTGGGCGCGCATATCGCCAAGCGCGCCTTCATTCCGGCCGGCGATTCGGCGCGCGTGCTGGACGCCGTGGCCGTGTTGCGCTCCATGGAAAACGAGGACAAGCCCATGCTGGGCCGCCGCGTGGTGGTGTATGGCGGCGGCAATACCGCCATAGACGTGGCGCGCACGGCCAAGCGTCTGGGCGCGGAGCCGCTCATCGTGTATCGCCGCACGCGCGACAAAATGCCCGCGCACGACTTCGAAGTCGAAGAGGCGCTGCAGGAAGGCGTCATGGTGAAGTGGCTGTCCACCATCAAACAGGCGGGTGGCGCGGACGGCACCTCGATCACCATAGAAAAGATGGAACTGGATGCCAACGGCCACCCGCAACCCACGGGCGAACTGGAAACCCTGGAAGCCGACACGCTGGTGCTGGCGCTCGGCCAGGACGTGGACCTGGGTCTGCTGAACGGCGTGCCGGGGCTGGAAATCCGCGACGGCACGGTGCAGGTGGACCGCAACATGATGACCGGCTACGCGGGCATATTCGCGGGCGGCGACATGGTACCGGCCGAGCGCAACGTGACGGTGGCCATAGGCCACGGCAAAAAGGCCGCCCGCAACATCGACGCCTGGCTGCGCGGCGGCAGTTACGCGCCTGCGCCCAAGCACGAACTGGCCGCGTTCGAAAAGCTGAACCCGTGGTACTACAGCGATGCGCCGAAAACCGTGCGTCCGATGCTGGACATCATCCGCCGCCAGAGCACTTTCGACGAGGTGCAGGGCGGGCTGGACGAATCCAACGCGCTGTTCGAAGCGCGCCGCTGTCTGTCGTGCGGCAACTGTTTCGAGTGCGACAACTGCTACGGCGTATGTCCGGATAACGCGGTGATCAAACTGGGCCCGGGCAAGCGCTTTCAGTTCAACTACGACTATTGCAAGGGCTGCGGCGTGTGCGTGTCGGAATGCCCCTGCGGCGCGATCAAAATGGTGGCCGAAGACATTTGACCGGCCCCGCGTTTCGGCTCGAACCAACCCCGCTGCGGCGGGGTTTTTTGCGCCTCCGGCGCGGGACGGGAAATCCCGCGTCGGACGGGGCATCCGGTGGACGGCGAACCCCAGCGCCGCACGGGACATTTTGCCGCCTCCGCAACATTTCCGGCCTTGGTTACCGGCACGGCATATTCGACCCCCGGCGGCCTGCCAACGCGTAGCGCCCAGCAGCGCCCGAACGGCAGAAGGAAATCGATCGGACATGCGCGACCCCTGCGCGCGCAGCCACCTTCAGCCGGCAAACAAAATCAGGTCGTCCACTTCCAGCCGTATGCCCAGCGCGCTGCCGACTTCGTGGCGATGGTGGCTGGGTACCAGGGACAGCAGGCGCTGGCCCGAAGGCAGGCGCAAGGTGTAGAGAAATTCGGCGCCGCGAAACAGGCGCTCTTCGACATTCACGGTGTGCGGGCTGGCGTCGTCGTGCTGAATGTCGTCCGGGCGTATGAGCACATCCACGTCGGCGCCGGTGCGGCAAGCCAGCGGGGTGGCCGAGTACAGCACGCCCAGTTCGCACTGGACCGTATGCGGGCCGGTCACGCGCGCCGGCAGCAGCACGCCTTCGCCGATGAAATTGGCCACGAAGCGGTCGGCCGGGCGGTGGTAGAGCTCGTGCGGGCTGGCCCATTGCACGAGGCGGCCGCGGTTGATCACACCCACCATGTCGGCCATCGCGAATGCTTCGTGCTGGTCGTGCGTGACCAGGAGCGCGGTGGTGCCGGTGGATTTGAGCAGGCCGCGCAATTCGCGGCCCAGGCGTTCGCGCAGGTCGGCGTCCAGGTTGGAAAACGGTTCGTCCAGCAGCAGGATGCCGGGGCGCGGCGCCAGCGCGCGCGCCAGCGCCACGCGCTGCTGCTGGCCGCCCGACAATTCGTGCGGGTAGCGCGCCGCGAGCGGGGACAAATCCAGCATGGCCAGCAGTTCGGCGATGCGCGCTTCGCGCGCCGGGCGCGCCAGCGCGGCGATGCCGAAGGCGATATTGCCGGCCACGCTCAGATGCGGGAACAGGGCGTGGTCCTGGAACACCATGCCGACCCGGCGCGCTTCCGGCGGCAGGGCATGCACGGCATCCGCCACGCAGCGGCCGGCCAGCGCGATGTGGCCGGCGCGCGGCGTGTCGAACCCGGCCACGGCGCGCAGCAGCGTGGTTTTGCCGCTGCCCGACGGGCCGAGCAGGCAGCCTATGGCGCCCTGTTCGAGCCGGAAGGATATGTCCTCGAGCACGCCGTGGCCGCCGTAGGCGAGCGACAGCCCGCTGACTTCCAGCGCCGCGGGCGGGGCGGCGGCAGCGGGCGCGGCCGGCTCAGCGTTCACGGTGCGGTCCGGCCAGAAAAACCGCCGGCAGTATGCCCGCCAGCACGATGCACAGGCTGGGCAGCGCGGCGCGCTCCCACATGCCTTCGGAGGTCATTTCGAATACGCGCACGGCCAGGCTGTCCCAGCCGAAAGGTCGGGTCATGAGCGTGATGGGCATTTCTTTCATCACGTCCACAAATACCATGGCCAGCGCCGTCAATACACCCCCGCGCAACATGGGTATGTACAAACGCCGCACGGTCTGGCGCGGCGTGAGGCCCAAGGAGCGCGCGGCATATTCCTGGTTGCGCGTGATGCGCTGCAAGGCCGCGTCGACGGGCTGGAAGCCCACCGCCATGAAACGTGCCGTGAGTGCCGCGAGCATCACGACCAGCGTGCCGCTCGCCACCTGCCAGCCCTGCAGGCCCCAGTGCTGCGCGAGCGGTACCAGCCAGCCATCCAGCCAGGCCACCGGCACGAACACGCCTACCGCCAGCACCGC
>JAEUNN010000191.1 GCA_016791085.1 Rhodocyclaceae bacterium
CGAACGCACGCGCGCCACCAGGCCCTTGGCTTCGATGCGGTCCAGGCAGCGCGTGACCGCGCCGGTATCCACGCAGGAAATGCGCGACAGTTCCGCGGCGGTGCTGGCGCGTCCCTGCTGAATCATGAGCAGCGGCTTCCACTGCGCGTCGGTAAGCCCCAGTTCGGCCATGCGCTGGTCCACCACGGCCGTCACCTGGGTAACGATGCTGTGCATCAGGAAAGACACGCTTTCGTCCAGACGATAGCTGTCGCCCTGGTAAAAAGCCGGGGTTTGGGTCGGATCGCTCATTTCTCTGCCTATTCGATTACTGCCTAAGCAGCAATGTAGTTGCTTAGGCAGTAATTGTCAAGGCTGGTTTTCTTCCGGCGAAAAAATTTTTTGCCGCGCGAAGAGCGGGGCGTGCGTTCGGCCGCACACCGGCCGGGACTGGCCGGATCGGACCAAACGGGCCGCGGGAAAATCGGGGGATGAGCGAACGAAAGCCGGGTGGGAGCCGGGTCGAAGTGAAGTGCTATGCGCCGCCCACCGAAAACCGCCGATTCGGACCATGCTTGCGCCTGGAAATTGACGCGCTCTGACTCGGTTCCCCGCTGGCTTGGTTTCGCCTGTGGCTGCCTGGTTGCCTCGGGCGGCATTACTTCGCGTAGCTGTGGTTTTCCTTGCAGTGCACCCTATCCGGTAGGGCATGAGGCGAGTATCGGTCTGGCGTTCGCCTTTGTTACGGTTGCCGTGCATGGCTGGGCCGGCCCGTCCCGATCTATCTGGGGCGCCGCGAAACGCGCAGCCGGTGGCGCCGGTTTCTCATGTCGCCCCTTCGTGCCGCAGGCGTGCTTGTGCCCCCGATGAAATTCAGGTGTCGAAGGGCGCACGGGTCCAAGGCTGCAAACAAGCGGACCTGCGCGGCGCAATTTGCGTCGCGCCGTTCGCTACGCGATGCCACCGAATCAGCTACCCGCGTTGATGGCTGGACGCGGCGACCAAGTCCTATACTCAATTTTTGCTGCGCGACCATGCGGCGAGCTTTTCCCGTGCCGTCCAAGCTGCGCCTGATCCGTCGATGAGCGCGGGCCGTCTGCATCTGCGCTTGCTGGGTTCCCGCGCGGCGGCCGGTGAGTTCTTTTGTGGTCCGGCGCTTGCGGCAAACGCGGACATGCGCAACGAATCTGGGAGAACCGGGATATGACGCTGAAACGCATGGACAACGTGCTCATCGTTGTCGACGATCTCGAAGCCGCCAAGGCCTTTTTCATCGAACTGGGCCTCAAGCTCGAAGGCGAAACGACGGTCGAGGGGCCTCTGGTCGGGAAATTGATCGGGCTCGAGGACGTGCGGGCCACCCTCGCGATGTTGCGGACTCCCGATGGTCAGGGCATAGAACTGGACAAGTTCCACACGCCCGGGGCGATCAGGTTCGGTCCCGTGGCCGCGCCGGTCAATACGCTGGGACTGCGCCGCGTCATGTTCGCCGTCGATGACATCGACGCCGTCGTCGCGCGCATGCTCGCGCACGGGGCCGAACTTATCGGCGAAATGCGGTACGGGAACACATACCGCCTGGCCTATATGCGCGGGCCCGAGGGCATTATCGTCGCGCTTGCCGAGCAGCAGGCCGGCTAGCTGCGCAGTGCGCAATCATCTTCCTGGATTGCGCACTGCGCTTGCTTGCCATTGCCGCCCGGCTTGGTGGCGGCACAGATTGGATTGGATGCCGGTACGGCCGCGCGATCAATTCCTATACCATGTCGGTAGTCCGTGCGGGCACCGTTGCGCCGCCGCATGCGCTTCGGTACTCCGGTATGCGTGGCCAGTAAGGTGGCGCACAGCGCTCGCGGCTTGCCTGTGGCGGCCGGCACGGTCATGACGCATGTATGAGGAGCCCGTCCATGGTATTGCTCGAATTTTCGATGACCCCTTCGACGCGCGAAGAAAGTAAAAGCCCCTATGTCGCGCGCATTATCGACATTATCGACCGCAGCGGCATTAGTTATCAGCTCACCCCCATGGGCACCATACTGGAGGGCG
>JAEUNN010000266.1 GCA_016791085.1 Rhodocyclaceae bacterium
GAGCAGCAAAAAACCTATGGGCCAACCGGCGGCCTGGATGATCGAAAACACGCCTGCTCCTGCAAAAGTGGCGAACTTTACCGCCAGCGCGCGCACAGAGCAAGCGCGGGCGACGAACGATTATACGTATGGAATAACTGCCGCTTGTCCACAGGATCTGTGGATAAGTCTGTGAACAATTCCTGCAATCCCGATGCAAGCATCAGGCTTTGAATGGTTTTGTTACGCTTTGATGAAATTTATGGCAGTGCCGCAATGCACGCATTTGCGGCGCTTGCAGGACATCGGGGCTGTTGCATTGCAACAAGGGGCGATGCCGCATTGCAGCAAAAAATCCAGGCCCATGCTGTGGATAAAAGTCGCCGCCAGCGCACGCGCCGGCTCGCCCGGATCGAGTGACGACGAAATTCCCGGGCCGCAGCGGGGCACGATTACATTTCTGGCACGATGGACTTGCGTAGTGTCATGCAGAGCCCCGGAGGGCCAGTCAGCAGCCCGTCCGCAGGTTTTTACTGCAGCGCAAAATGACGCCCTGTGCCGGCTGCGGCGGGCGCGGCGAATGAATCGTAAAATGCCGCCCCATGACCGACCTCTACGATAGACCCGACCCGCAACGCGCGCTCACGGTGAGCGAACTGAACGGCGCCGCGCGCCGCCTGCTCGAACTCGAGTTTCCTTTGCTGTGGGTGGCCGGCGAGGTGGCCGGCCTGTCGCGCCCGGCTTCCGGCCACCTGTATTTCACGCTCAAGGACGCGAGCGCGCAGGTGCGTTGCGCGATGTTCCGCAACCGCGCGCAGTTGCTGCCGTTCCGCCTGCAGGACGGCCGCCAGGTCGAGGTGCGCGCCCAGCTCACGCTGTACGAGGCGCGCGGCGACTATCAACTGGTCGTCGAGGCGCTGCGCGAAGCCGGCGCGGGCGCCCTGTTCGAAGCTCTGGCGCGCCTGAAGGCGCGCCTGCTTGCCGAAGGCCTGTTCGACCCGGCGCGCAAACGCCCCGTGCCGGCCTTGCCGCGCGGCATCGCGGTCGTCACCTCGCTGCAGGCCGCGGCGCTGCAGGACGTGCTGGCCAGCCTGGCAAGGCGCGCGCCGGCCCTGCCGGTGTACATCCACCCCTGTCCGGTGCAGGGCGCCGAGGCCGGCCCGCGCATCGCCGATGCGCTGGTGCGCGCCGCCGCCGACCCGCGCTGCGACGTGCTGCTGCTGGTGCGCGGCGGCGGCAGCGTGGAAGACCTCTGGTGTTTCAACGACGAGGCCGTGGTGCGCGCGGTCGCCGCGAGCAAATTGCCGGTGGTGAGCGGCGTCGGTCATGAAACCGACGTGACCCTGGTGGATTTCGCGGCCGACCTGCGCGCCGCCACGCCTACCGCGGCGGCGGAACTGGTGAGCGCCGGCTGCGTCGCGGCCACCGACAAACTGCGCGCCGCGGCCGATCGCCTGCGCCGCGCGCTGGCGCGCAAGCTGGACATGCAGATGCAGGCGCTGGACCTCCTGGCGCCGCGCCTGGTGCGCCCGCCGCAACGCATCGCGCGCGAAACGGAGCGCTGCAGCCAGCTCGATGCGCGCCTGCGGCGTGCATCGGCGGCCCTGCTCGCGCGCGGCCGGCAGCGCCTGGCGCTGGCCGCTGCGCAGCTGCGCGCGCCGCAGCCGGAGGTGGAACGTTCGCGCCTCGCCCAGCTCGAAAGCAGACTGGCAAACGGCATCGAACGCTTCTTTGCAGCGCGGCGCTCGCGCCTGCAGCTTGCAGAAGCCCACATTCACCACCTCGATCCGCGCGCGGCGCTCGCGCGCGGCTACAGCATAGTCCGCAATGCCGCCGGCGACATCGTGCGCGCGGCCGATACGCTCGCGCCCGGCGACCGGCTCGCCATCGAATTTGCGCAGGGCGGCGCGCGCGCGAGCGTCATCGCTACCGACCCGGGCGGCGTTGTCAGTCCGCCGTCCGGCGCATAGAATGACGCGCCGCAATGAATGCTGCGTCCAACAACCCCTCGGAGAAATTACATGGAACATACGCTGCCCCCCCTGCCCTACGCGAAAAATGCGCTGGCGCCCACGCTGTCCGAAGAGACGCTGGAAT
>JAEUNN010000273.1 GCA_016791085.1 Rhodocyclaceae bacterium
GCCGGGCGCGATTCCCACGCGCCGGACGGGGCATTTTGCCCGGTCCGCACCAGTTCCATCCACGCTTCCCGACACTGGCTATTCGGTCCCGGGCGGCTTGCGAACGCCCAACGTCAAGCTCTGGGCGAACGGGGAAATAAAGGTAGTGTGCCGACTTGTGTGCAAAAACACCGGACTAGCAGGATGAGGAGGTGTGGTCATGGTAATAGGTTGATTAGCGAGATCGACCGAGGAGCCCTGAGGAGGGCAAACCATGACCACAAGGAAGAGTAAGGGAAAGATGTCGTCGGTGGAAGAGCTGGTTGCTGGCGAGCGGGAACTGATGAAGTCACTGCTGAAGGAAGCGCTGCAGGAAGTGCTGGAAAGCGAGATGAGCGAGTGCCTGGGAGCGGAGCCAAGCGAACGCAGCGAACAGCGGCGGGGCTACCGGGCCGGCTACTACAGCCGCAGCCTGGTCACGCGGGTCGGCAAGCTGGAGCTGCGGGTGCCGCGGGATCGCGCGGGCAAATTCTCGACGGCGCTGTTCGAGCGCTATGCGCGCAGCGAGAAGGCACTGGTTGGAGCGCTCGCGGAAATGTACGTGCAAGGCGTGTCCACGCGCAAGGTCAAGGCGATCACCGAAGAACTGTGTGGCCACGGCTTCTCGGCGAGCAGCATCAGCCAGATCAACAAGAGCCTGGACGCCACGCTAGCCAAGTTTGCCGGGCGACGCCTGAGTGAGCCGTATCCCTACCTGATTCTGGACGCACGCTACGAGAAGGTACGCGAGGCGGGAATCATCGAGTCGCGGGCCGTGCTGGTGGCGATCGGCATCAACTGGGAAGGGCAGAGACAAATCCTGGGCGTCGAACTGGCCAACCGAGAGTCGCACACCAGCTGGAAGGACTTCCTTACCGGGCTCAAGGCGCGCGGCCTGCACGGGGTGGAATTTGTGGTCTCGGACGACCATGCGGGACTCAAGAAAGCGATCCGCGAGACCCTCACCGAGGCGGCCTGGCAGCGCTGCTACGTGCATTTCCTGCGCAACGCGCTCGACTACCTGCCGCGCAAGGCCGACGACGACTGTCTGCAGGAACTGCGCTGGATCTACGACCGGCGGGACATACAGGAAGCGCAGCGCGACCTGACCGGGTGGATCGGCAAGTGGCAGGGCAAGTACCCGAAGCTGGTCAACTGGGTCGAGGAGAACATCGGCGAGACGCTCACCTTTTACCGACTACCGCGGGCACACCACAAACACCTCAAAAGCACCAATATGCTCGAGCGGCTGAACGAAGAAATCAAGCGGCGGACCCGCGTCGTGCGGATATTTCCGAACGAGAGCTCCTGTCTTCGGCTGATACGCGCACTGTGCGTCGAGACGCACGAGACCTGGCTGGAAGATAACCGATACCTGAACATGGCGCTCCTGGCGGAGCATAAGAAGGAGCAAATGAGGTTGGCCGCCTGAATCGGCCGCGCGCTGACGGTGCCGCTACGGGCTCCGGGCTACGCCCTCCGCCCTCCGCGCCACCGTCAGCGCAAAATACGCAACCATTACCTGATCAGCATTTTGCACAACTTGACGCACACAACTGCCACGGGGCGTGGGGAACACTCGTGATTCCGTCCCTGGCGCGGGCATATCCGCGGCTTATCCCCACGGGCGTGGGGAACACATAGCGCCATTCATCCGCTCCGTGATCCTCGCCACCGTATTGCGGCCTACGCCCAGCGCGCGCGCCACCTCGCGGTTGCTCGCGCCTTGGCGCAACTGGTGAATGAGCCTGCGTATTTCGAACATGTCGAACCTCCTGTTTGCCATCGCGTCTCCCCTGGGCAAAATGCCGCAGGGTACGCAATCAAGAAGTCCGAAACGTCGCCTTCACACCACCCACTGGATCCATTACGGCGCGATTTGCCTGGCTCCATTACCCCGCGAACGCACTGGCTCCATTACCCCGCAACTCAAGTGGATCCATTACGCCGCAACTTCACTGGCTCCATTACCCCGCCATCGATTTGGCGCTATATGGGCGCGAGATCACACCACGAAAGCGCCGTCGACCATGTCGATTTCGCCTTTCTCGACGAACACGATGGACAGGCGCTCCTTGATCGGTATGGGCTTGAGGGGCGGCAGCATGTCAACTTTCTCCAGCGCGCCGCAGCGCTTCGCGTACAAGTTC
>JAEUNN010000303.1 GCA_016791085.1 Rhodocyclaceae bacterium
TTCGTGAAAGCCAGCGCCGCAACTTGCACTTCCAGCTGTTGCACCTGGGCGCGCCGCACCTCGATGTCGGCGGCCAGATCGGGGTCGCTCAGTTCCAGCAGGGCGTCGCCGGCCGCCACCGTGGCGCCCGGGCGGGCCAGCGCGCGCGTCACGAAACCGGCCGCGCCGGCGCGCACTTCGGCATTGGCCGGCACCCACACCACGCCTTCGGCATTGGTCCAGTCCGGCAGCGGCAGCCCCAGCGCGAGTGTCACGGCGATGAGGAGCGCGCCGCCGCTGATCGCCAGCGCGCGGCGGCGCCGGCTCGCCACCGATGCGTCGTTCAGCACGAAATTCGCGCCGCGCACGAGCGGCACCACCAGCATGCTCAACACCGACCACAGCGCCAGCACGACGCCGATAAAAAAATACTGACCGGCGATAAATAGCGCGATGCCCACCATGATGGCGAGCCGGTAGCACCAGGACACCGGCTGGTACAGCGCCAGCCAGATCGATTCGCCGCGGCTGTCGCTGGGCGATTCGGCCTGCCATTGGCCGAAGGCGTAGCGCTTCACCAGATAGCCCAGATATTGCCCGGACCGCTGCGCCAGATTGGGAATTTCCAGATAGTCCGAAAGTATGTAATAGCCGTCGAAGCGCAACAGCGGATTGCCGTTGAACAGCACGGTCGATACGCCGCCTATCAACATGACGTTGAACGCCATGGCGCGCACGATGCCGGGTTCCACGGCCAGCCACACGAATAGCGCCAGGGCGGCCAGGAACAGTTCGACGATAATGCCGGCCGCGCCTACGCCCATACGCTGCCACTTGCCGCGGAATGCCGACGAAGCCGAGGCGTCCACATACGGCACCGGCGCCAGCACCAGGAACATGACGCCCAGTTCATGCACCTCGCCGCCGCCGCGCCGCACCGCGAAGGCGTGGCCAAGCTCGTGACATAGTTTGACTAATGGATAGGTCAGCCAGAGCAGGAACAGGTTTTGCAGGCCCAATACGCGGTCGGACAGATTTTCCGTTAGTTCGCGCCAGTGGTTGCCGGCCTGTACCGACGCCGCGCCCACTACCAGCAGCCACAGTAGCGCGCCGGCCGGGCTTAACAGCGGGCGCACCAGGGGCCAGGCCCATTGCAGGAAGCGGTCCGGGTCCCATAGCGGCAGGCGCAGCGCCATGGGGTTCAGCACATTGCGCATCCAGCCGGCGCGGCCCAGGCGGCGCTTGCGTTCCACCACTTCGGCAATATCCGGCGGCACGCCGGCCTGCAACACGTCGGCGGCGTGCAGGCGGTATAGAAGCTGGATCACGTCGTCCTGGCCGGGCGCGTCGTCGCCGAGCTTTTCGGCCAGCGCATTCCACAGCGCATCCACGGTGCGCGTGCCGTCCATGCCGTGTATGAGCGCATAAATGGCCGGGGTGAATCTATGCACGCGATTGGTTGCGCGGTCCTGCAATATGTACCAGGCGCGGCCGCGGAAGCGCTGGCGGCAAATCTGCACGTGCGCATGCAGTTGCGGGCGCAACTGCGCGACGCGGTACCAGTTGTCGCTGAGGAAGGCGCCGCTCACGGTATCCAGTGCCAGAGCTTGAGGCGCAGCCAGTCTATGAGGCCGTGCGTCCAAATCCACACATAGCGGCGCTCGCCCACGGTGATTTTGCCCACCCCCTCCATGCCCGGGCGCAGGTCGCGCACGGCGTCGGTTAGTTGCGCTTCGACGCGGAACAGGTTGCGCCCTTCTTCGGCCAGCGCCACGCCTATGTTCTTGACCGTGAAGGGCAAACTGCGGTCGGCCATGCCGGCCAGCACGATTTGCCCGCTTTGCCCCACGCGCACTTGGCGTATGTCGTCCTCCGGCACTTTAAGGATGACGCGATAGGCATCGAGCGGGGCGACTTCGAACAGCACTTTGCCTTTTTCGACCGGGCTGCCCAGCATTTGGCTCAGATCGCCGCTCACTACCACGCCGTCGAAAGGCGCCGTGAGGCGCGCGCGCGCAATCTTGTTTTCGGCCAGGTTCAGCTGTACCTGGGCGGCATCCAGCTGGGCCGCCAGAATGCGCGCTTCGGAGCGCTCATGGTGGGCCAGCGCTTCGCGGTACTTGCGCTCGGCCTGCTCGCTTTCCGACTGCCACTTCTGGCGCTCCAGCTGCAGGTCGCGGTCATCCAGCGCGGCCAGCAGTTCGCCCGCCTTCACCCTTTGCCCGGCGCGCACCTCGGCGCCGGCCACATAGGCGTCGAAAGGCGCGACGATGGATCTTTGCACCTCGCCTTCCACCACCGAACGCGCGGCGACACGATAACTGCCGTCGGCGAAAGTCAGGAAGGCGATCACCAGCAACCCGGCCGCCGCCGCGGCGCGAAAACCCGGCCGGCGCGGATCGGCCATGGCGCGGCCGGCATCGCGCAGGGCCGTGACGCCGGCACCGGCCACCCAGCGCGACAATTCGCGGCGCGCATCGAGGTGGGGCGCGACCAGCGCCGCCACGGCTTCGAGCGCCGCCACGGTTTGTTCGCCGCAGTCCGCCGCGGTTTGCAGCGTGATGGCGCCGAAGGCACGCCCGCGCAAGCTCAATACCGCCGTCAGCGCGCTGCCGTTGCCGGCCAGGTCGCGCTGCGCCACGGCAATTTCGTTGTCGTGGCCGGGGCGCGGCGGCCAGCTGATGGTGCGGCCCTGGTCCATGGCTTCTTCCATGGCGTTTTCGAGTGCCACGGCAAAATCGGATTTGCGCTCGAAATGCGCGGCGCCGGACAGCGCCACCAGCCGCACCATGCCGCCTTTTTCCAGCCCCAGCGCCACGCGCGCGGCGCCCAGGCGATGGGCCAGTTCATTCACCAACAGCAGGGCGGCGGCATCCAGCCGCTGGTGTTCGCCCACCGCGGCGCACAAATCCAGCGCCAGGCGCGCCCGCGCCAGGCTGGCGGACAAGGTGTCCAGCCGGCGCTGGAACAGCAGGGTTTCGAGGCGGCCCACGCCCCAGTACAGCTTGCGCAGCGCGGCCTGCAGTTCGGCTTCGCCGCGGTCGGCCAGATCGACCACCACGGCGCCTTGCACCGATCCGGCCAGTTCTATCGGATAGCCTATGCTGGTGTGCGTGCCGGGCGCCTCGCCGCGCAGGATTTGGCCGCTTCGTTCGCGCAGGCAGCGCTCGGCGACCGGGCCGAGATAATTCACGTCCACCCGTTCGGCCGGCCACACGGCCGCCGGCACGAAAGTGCGCGCTTCGGATTCCAGCAGCAGCAGCGC
>JAEUNN010000331.1 GCA_016791085.1 Rhodocyclaceae bacterium
GCGCGCGACGTGCAAACCCGCATAGGCCGCATCGCCGACCCGGTGCTGCGCCTGCACGTGGCGATCTGGGCGCCGCAAGGCCGGCTCGGCGACGAAACCTTCCGGCTGGTCAGTTTCGAAGGCCAGGAAAGCCTGTCCGAACCGTTCGAATTCAAACTCGAACTGCATGGCAATACCGAACTGCGCGGACCCGCGCCGATCGCACTGCGCAGTCTGCTCGGGCGCCCGGTCAGCGTGGGCATCGCGCTGCCGGGCGCCGCGCCGGACGCCTTCGCGCGCGCGCTGGCGGGCGGCGAGGCGGGCGACCTGGCGCTCTGGAACGGCATCGTGGCGGCATTCGCGATGGACCAGCCCGGCGTGTACCGCCTCACCATGCGGCCCGACCTGTGGCGCACCAGCCTCACCAATGCGTACCGCCAGTTCGCAAACAAGACCATACGCGAAGCCATCAGCGAAGTGCTCCAGCCGTATGGCATCGCGCACCGCTTCGCGGACGCGCCCGACCCCATGCTGGACATTTCCGCCTCGCGCGTGCAGGACTGGTTCCAGTGCGGCGAAAGCGACCTGGATTTGCTGCGCCGGCTCATGGCCAAGGCGCACCTGTTCTATTTCATCGAACACCACGCCGACCGCCACGAAATCGTATTCACGGCCGGCGACGCCGCCTATTCCGAGGTCTATGCCGACCGTCGCGCGCTGCGCTACGCCTGGACCGGCATGGAGGAATTGGGCCTGGAGCAGGAAGACGCGGTGCTGCAGTACAGCTACCAGGAAACCCTCACCAGCAGCCACGTGGTAGGCACCTATGTGCGCCAGCAGGCGGTGTGGGAAGTCGATGGCGTGGCGCCGTTCCAGCCGCACGCGGCCACGCGCGGCACGGGCGAACTGCCGTTCAACCAGTACAAGGTGTACCAGTACGGCCTGTCCGGCGAGCAGGCCGACGGCCTGGCGGAAATCACGCGCCAGGCGCTGGACGCGAGCCGCCGCAGGCTGTCCGGCGCGAGCCGCTCGGCGCTGTTCGCGCCGGGCAAATTGTTCCGCGTGGCCGGGCCGGCCTGTATCGACCATCGCCGCGAAATGCTGCAGGCCGATCTGGAACACAGCGTGTACGTGCTCACCATGGTGCGCCATCAGGCCAGCCTGGACGGCACTTACCAGAACGAATTCCAGGCCATACCCAAAGCCCCCTATGCCGGCTTTTCGCTGGGCGACACGCAACAGGGCGGCATCCTGGCCACCGTGCTGGACGGCGAACCGCAGGATTGGCGCTATTACCCGCGCGACGTGTTCGCGCCGCAAAGCAACAGCGAGGACGACAGCCGCGCCCAGCCGCGCCGCCTGCAGGCCAAGGGCGTGCGCGTGCGCATCGCCACCGGCGCGGAAATCTGGGCGCGCCTGCCGGTGCACTCGGCCACCGCGCCGGAAGTCGGCGCCACCGTCATGGTGAGCCGCGCCAACGACGAATCCGAATTGCCGGAAATATCTCCGCTCAGCGCCGACGGCAGCCTGACCGTCACGCCCACCGGCTGGACCGCGCACAGTTCGGTCGGCAACAGCTATTCGACCAGTTGGGGCGACAGCAAGTCCATACGCTGCGGCGCCGTCACGCCCAATGTGCTGGATGCCGCGCGCAGCAAGGTGGAAGCCGCCTATGCGAGCGGCCAGTACAAGGACGCGAGCTATAGCCGCGGCGGCAGCTACAGCTATTCGGTATCGGAAAACGACCGCTCCGGCCTCTTGAGCCGCAGCGAATCGCGCGGCAACAGCTATAGCACCTATGCCGGCGACGAATCGAAAAACTGGTCCGACATAGGGTTCAGCTTCAGCGATTCCAAGGTCGGAACCAGCGAAAGCCACAGCACGCTGGGCACCCACACCGGCACTTCGATGACCGGCGCGACCACCGACGCCAGCCTGACCGGCGCGCAAACCTCCACCTCGGCGGTCGGCACCCAAACCAGCGCCAGCGCGGTCGGCGTGCAAACCGGCGTGAACGTCACCGGCATGCAGAATTCCGCCAGCGTGACCGGCATGAGCAACAGCGCCGGCGTGGTCGGCATGAGCAATTCGGCCAGCCTGACCGGGCTATCCAACGGCATGGACATTACCGGCAGCTCGAACCGCCTGTCGGTTACCGGCAGCAGCAGCCATTTGGGCCTGACCGGCAGCAGCACCGGGCTCAGCCTGACCGGAACCAGCCAGAACCTGAGCCTGAGCGGCAGCAGCACCGAACTGTCCATCGTCGGCAACAGCACCTCGCTGGGCGTGCGCGGCACCACCACGGCCATATCCGTGAATGGTCCCACCACCGCCATAGACGTGAAAGCCGGCACCCTGCTCAAGGTGGATATCGAGGCGCTGGGCCCGCACCTGCAGATCAGCCTGGACGGCAGCGTGATTCTGAACATCGACCCGGCCAAGATCGAGATCCACGTCGCGGGCGTGGATATCCAGATCGATTCCGGCATAGAGCTGCACCTCTGAGGCCGGCATGAAAGCCATCAAACCCACGGCGCTAGGATTGCTCAGCAAGCCTTACCGCTTTCGCGGCCAGGACAGGCTGGTGATCGTGGCGCTGGGTTTTTTCCGCCTGGGCGAGCCGGTGCGCAGCTTCCTGCCCGAACAGGCCGGCTGGCCGGACATTTTGCCGCGCCTGCCGGCCGAACAGCCGCTCGACGCCGTCATGCCCAAGCGCCGCGCCGAAGTGCTGGCGGCCGCCACGGCCTATTCGGCACAGCCGGTCAGCGCCATGCAGGTGCGCCTGCAGGTGGGCGTAGTGGATAAGCGCCTCAAGGTGATGGGCGAGCGCGCCTGGCGCTACGGCACCGTGCCGCTCCACACGGTGAGCGCGCCGCAGCCCTTCCAGTCCATGCCGCTCACCTATGAGCGCGCCTACGGCGGCCCGGCGCATGCCGGCAACCCGGTCGGCTGCGGCCATACCGGCCGCCTCACGCGCGGGCTCTGCGGGCCCGTGGACGGCGCCATGCCCAATGTCGAATACCCCAACGAACCCGTGCGCGGCCATTTCCGCGCGCTGCCGCCGGCCGGCTTCGCGCCGCTGGATATGCGCTGGGCGCCGCGCAGCCGCATGGGCGGCAGCTACGACCGGCGCTGGCTCGAACAGGTGTCGCCCGGCCTGCCGGAAGATTTGAATTGGGACATGTTCAACGTGGCGCCGGACGACCAGCAGTTGCCGGGGTTTTTCACCGGCGGCGAAACTTACCGGCTGGAAGGCCTGCACCCCGCGCGGCCCGTGATCGAAGGCCGCCTGCCGGATTTCCGCCTGCGCGCCGTGCTTGAAACCGACGCACCTGCGGCGCAGGAAGTCGCCATGGTGTTCGACACGCTGTGGCTGTTTCCGGATGCCGAATTGGGTCTGGCCCTTTACCGCGGCGTAGCCGCCGTGGCCGATCCGGAAGCCGAGGACGTGAAAGCCATTCTGCTGGCTTACGAACACCGGCGCGATGCGCCGCGCCCGGTTGCGCATTACGTCGCTGCGCTGGCCGCGCGCAGCGGCACGGGGCGCGACGCGCTGGTGCATCTGCTCAATGAAGCGCCGCTGCGGCCTGAGGCGGACGTGGCCGAGCGCGCCCGGCTGGCGCAGGAAGCGCAAGCCGAACAGGCCGCCGCCCGCGCCCGTGACGCCGCGCTGGAAGCCGCTGCGGCGGCCGATCTGGCCGATCACCTGCCGCAAGCCGCGCCCGCCGCGGTGCCGGATTTGGCTGCCGCCGCGGCACCGCAGGCGGCGCCCTATGTGTGCCGCGCCCAGCTTGCGCGCGGCGAAGCCGACCTCGGACCGCTATTCGCGCATATCGACGCGCGCGTGGCGGAAGCGCGCCAGCAGGCGGAAAGTTCGCTGGCCGCGCTGGCCGAGGACGCCGCCGCCGCGCAGGCCCAGGCGCCGGCTGAGGACGAAGCCCAAACCGCGCTGGATCGCCTGGCCGGCCTGCATCACGCCGAATATGCAGATTTGCTGGCCGGCGCCGCCAGTGCGGTCGGGGAAGCCGGGCAGGGCGCCGCACCCGCCGCGTCCGAACTGGCCGCGCTCGATCTGGCCGGCCGGCGCGCCGCCGCCCAGCCCGTGGCGCCGGCCCTGGCGCCGGCTGCGGCCGCCGCGCTGGGCGCCGAAGTGCTGCGCTTGCTGCGCGCGGGCGTGTCGCTGGCCGGTCGCGACATGGCCGGCGCCGACCTGGCCGGTGCGCGCCTGGCCGGCGCGGATTTGAAAAACGCCCTGCTCGAAAACGCCGACTTGAGCCGCGCCGACCTGAGCCGCGCCGATCTGTCCGGCGCCGTGCTGTGCGGCGCGCGGCTCGATGGCGCAATACTCGATGGCGCGCGCCTCGACGGCGCCAGCCTGAATGCCGCGCGCGCGGCCGGCGCGTCGTTCCGCGGCGTGCGCGCGGAGCGGCTTTCCAGCCTGCACGCCGAACTGGCCGGCAGCGACTGGCAGGACGCCCAGGTGGCGGACTGGGTCGCGCTGGGCGCCGATCTGCAGGGCGCGAATTTTGCCGGCGCGCAATTGCCGCGCGCGGTATTCCTGCAGGCGCACGCGGCGGCCTCGCGCTGGCAGGGCGCGCGCCTGGGGCGCGACCTGTTCGTGCGCGCCGATCTGAGCGCGGCGGATTTTTCCGGCGCCACCCTGCAGCAAACCGTATTTGCCGATTGCAGCGCACCGCGCGCGGCCTTTGCGGGTGCCGAACTGGAAAGCTGCTTTTTGGGTTCCGCGCGGCTCGCCGGCAGCAACTGGCAAGGCGCGCGCGCGCGCCAGAGCAGTTGGCGCGGCGCGCAACTGGCCGGTGCCCGTTTTGCCGGCGCGCGCTTCGAGGCCTGCGACTTCGGCCGCGCCGACATGGCCGGCAGCGAACTGGGCGGGGCGCGCTTCAAATCGTCCATCCTGAGCCGCGCCAAGCTCGAAAGCAGCCAGGCGCGCGACAGCGAGTGGTTCCAGGCGCAGTGCCGCGGCACGGATTTCCGCCGCGCCGATCTGGCCGGCGCGCGCTTCATGCAGGCCGATCTGAGCAACGCAAACCTGGCCGGCGCGGCCCTGGACGGCGCGCGCCATTTGCCGCCCGACGCGCACGGCCGCAGCCGCGAAAAGGACAAATCATGAGCGCCGCGGACCACCTGCAAGCCGACATCGCGCGCGGCCGCCCGCTATGCGACGAAGCCCTCGGCGCGGCGGATTTGCGCGGCGCGCGTCTGGCCGGCGGCATTTTCGTGCGCTGCGACCTGCGCGCGGCGCAACTGGCCGCGGCCGATCTCACCGCCTGCACCTTCACCGATTGCGACCTGCGCGGCGCCGTGCTGGCCGGCGCGGCCCTGAACGGCGCGAATTTCCTGCGCTGCGATCTGCAGGGCGTGGCCGCCGCCGGCCTCGACATAGACCGCCTGGTGCTGCTGCAATGCCGGCTCGACGCGGGCGACTGGCAGGGCCTGCAACTGCAGCAGGGCGTGCTCACGCGCTGTGTGTTGGCCGGCACGCGCTTCACGGGCGCCCGGCTGGCGCGCTCTGCGCTCATCGAATGCGCGCTGGACGGGGCCGATCTGCGCGATTTGCGCCTGGAGCGCTCGGCCCTGCCCAAAGCCGATTTGCGCCGCGCGTTGGTCGCCGGCTGGCAGGCCGAAGCTTGCGTCATGACGGGCGCCGACCTGTCCGGCCTGGCGCTGGCCGGCATGCTGCTGCCGCGCTGCAATCTGCAGGACGCGCGCCTGGCCGGCACCGATCTGTCCGGCGCTGCCCTGGCCGGCGCCTGCCTGCTGGGCGCGCAACTGGACGGCACGCGCCTGGACGGCGCGCGCGCCGCGCAGGCGCTGTTCGTGGGCAGCCGCTGGCAGGGCGTCGCGGCGGCCGGCATGGACCTGACCGGAGCCGTGCTCAAACAGGCGGAAATCGCGCAAACCTGTCTGGACGGCGCCCGGCTGGGCGGTGCGAGCCTGGCGCGCGCGCAGCTGAGCGGCAGTTCTTTGGTGGCGGCCGACCTGCGCCTGGCCGACCTGTCGCACGCCCGCTTTGCCGGCTGCGACCTGTCGCGCGCCGACCTGCGCCACAGCCGCCAGCACGCCACGCAATTTGAACGCTGCCAGGGCAAGGGCGCCGCAGCCGCGCCCGTGTATGGCACCGACCACGACCTGCTGGAGGCCGAACGCGCCGCCGGCGAACTGGAGACGAGCTCATGAGTGCCGCAACCGCCCTCGCCAGTCTGACCGCCGCCGGCCGCCCCTGCGGCCTGGTCGAAGTGCGCATTACCGGCATCGCGCCGGACGCGGCCTATGTGCTGGCCGACGGGCGCACGGCCGCCGCGGCCTGTTCCTGCCTGTTGCAGCCGCAACCGGGCGACCTCGTGCTGGCCACCGATGCGCCCGGCGCGGCCTGGGTGCTGGCGGTGCTGGCGCGCGAGCCGGGCGGCACGGCGCGGCTCGGTGTGCCGGGCGCCGCCGAAGTACGCCTGGAGCAGGACCGCCTGAGCCTGGTCGCGCGCGACCTGCTGGCACTGACTTCGCAGCGCGACGCGCAGATCACCGCGCTCGCCACGCTGCGCCAGTACGCCGGCGACCAGTTCCTGCACGTCGCGCGCGCGCTGGTCGAAACGCTGGACCAGCACCTGAGCCGCGCGCGCCTGGTATCGGTGGAGGCGTCCGACCTCATGAGCATATCCGGCGGCCACACGCTGCTGTCGGCCGAAGGTGAATTGCG
>JAEUNN010000357.1 GCA_016791085.1 Rhodocyclaceae bacterium
AATTTGAGCGTGTGCGCGGCCTGCGCGTAACTCAAGCCTTCCGGTCTCACGTTGGAAATGCAGTTGCGCTCGGCATCTACGCGGCCCGGGCGGGGCGCATAAGTCAGGTAGATGCCCAGGCTGTCGGGCGAACTTAGTCCCGGGCGCTCGCCGATCAGCATGACCACCTGCTGCGCCCCGAGCAGCGCGCCTATCTCGTCGCCCAGCGCCACGCGCGCCTGTTCCGCCAACACCATGGGCGCGATGCGCCAGCCTTCCAGTCGCGGCAGCAGGATTTGCAGCAGCGGCAGGGCGTGCGCGCTGGCCGTGGCAGACAAGCCGTCGGCGATCACGAACGCCACGTCGGGCGTAACCGCCGGACGGCGCGCGGCCAGCAATGCGCGGCTCGCCTCATCCAGCACACGGCCCCAGTCCGGCCGGCGCAGGTATTGCGCGCGGTCGGCCGCGGCGCTATGCACCGTCAGCGCGTCCAGTCCGGCCGCCGCCAGCGCGGCCAGCAAGGCCTCGCGCGGAAACGGCATATGCACGGCGTCGCGCGCCTGCGCATGGGCCAGGCTGAAGCCCAGCACCGCGTCGGTCGGCAGGCTGTTGCCGGCGCGGCCCAGCGCGATGCGCGCGCGCGTGTAGCGGCGCAATTCGGTCCAGGCGTCGTGCAGTACGGCGTCGCTCACTTTGGGCTCCGGGGCTGGGCGTGTTTGCGTGCGATGCTTCAGTCCGGCACCGCCAGACGCGCCGCATGGGCGAGCAGGGCCTGCCCAGGGGCCGGACGCAACAGGCGGCCGGCGGTGTCGACAAGCTGCATGCGCGCGAGCCAGTCTTCGAATTCCGGCGCGCGGCGCAGGCCCAGCGCGGCGCGCAGGTAGAGCGCGTCGTGAAATGAGGTGCTCTGGTAATTGAGCATGATGTCGTCGGCGCCCGGCACGCCCATGATGAAATTCACGCCCGCCACGCCCAGCAGCGTGAGCAGGTTGTCCATGTCGTCCTGATCGGCTTCGGCGTGATTGGTGTAGCACACGTCGCAACCCATGGGTACGCCCAGCAATTTGCCGCAGAAGTGGTCCTCCAGCCCGGCACGGATAATTTCCTTGCCGTCGTAGAGGTATTCCGGGCCGATGAAGCCGACTACGGTATTCGTGAGCAGCGGCCGGAAATGCCGCGCCACGCCATACACGCGCGCTTCGCAGGTTTGCTGGTCCAGGCCGTGATGCGCGGCCGCGGACAGCGCGCTGCCCTGGCCGGTTTCGAAATACATGAGGTTGTCGCCCAGCGTGCCACGGCCCAGGGACAGGGCCGCCGCGCGCGCCTCCGCCAGCAGCGCAAGATTGATGCCGAAGGCCGCATTGGCGGCTTCGGTGCCGGCGATGGACTGGAACACCAGATCGACCGGCGCGCCCTGTTCGATGGCCTGCAAGGTGTTCGTGACGTGGGTGAGCACGCAGGACTGCGTGGGCACCTCATAGGTCTGGCGCAATTCGTCCACCATCACCAGCAGGCGCGTGATGGCGGGCAGGTTGTCGGAAGCCGGATTGATACCTATGACTGCGTCGCCGCAGCCGTACAACAGGCCGTCCAGGATGGCGGCAGCGATGCCGCGCGCGTCATCGGTGGGGTGGTTGGGCTGCAGCCGTACGGCGAGCCGGCCCGGCAGGCCCAGGGTATTGCGAAAGCGCGTGACGACCCGGCATTTTTGCGCCGCCAGCACGAGATCCTGGTTGCGCATGAGTTTGCTTGCGGCGGCGGCCATTTCCGGCGTGATGCCGGGGGCCGCGCGGGTGAGCGCGGCGGTGTCGGTGCGCTCGGCCAGGATCCAGTTGCGGAACTCGCCCACCGTGAGCGCGGCAATTTCGGCGAATGCGCCGGCGTCGTGGGTATCGATGATGAGGCGCGTGACCTCGTCGCTCTCATAGGGCACCAGCGCTTCGTCCAGAAAGCGCGCGAGCGGCAGGTCGGCCAGGGCCATGCGCGCGGCGATGCGCTCTTCCATCGTGGCGGCGGCCACGCCGGCCAGAAAATCGCCCGAACGCGGCGGGCTTGCCCGCGCCAGCAAGGTTTTCAGATCCGGCCAGTGGTAGCGGCGGCTGCCCAGGCTCAGGCGGTAGCTCATCGTGAGGCCCCAGTTTGCGGCGGCTGCGCCTGCCTGCGCGCGCGCCGGTGGCGGACAGTGTAGCGCAGCGCGGCGGCGGCCAGCGCCGGCTGTGCCCGCTCTGCGCGGTGCGACGCGGTAAGGCGGGTGGTCCGTGCCGCGCAGCTGGAGCGATTTGGCGCAAACGTGTCACGCTTTGCGCGCCGGGGATTGTGCCGTCACGGCGCGGCTGGAGTACAGTAGAGACAAGCTGCCTCATCGGGCAGCGAGCGGGGAGGCGGGCATGATCGTAAGAAGGCGAACCTGGGCCTACCGTCTGGCAGGCCAGAAGTACGCGCACATGGCAGTTTTCGAGCAACCGGTAACCGCCGCGCGCGCGCGTGTGCTGCTGTGCCGCAAGGTGGGTCCACTTGCGGAACTGTGGGCACGCGATAGCAAGGATATGGCGGGCACGCTCAAGTAAGGCGGCGTCCCCATCTGTTCAATTCGAGGCCCGGTGACACCGGGCCTGGTTTTTTGTGGGGTTCCAAATTCGCGCGCGGCATACCGCCGGCCGGCTGAACCGGGTGGATTGCCGGCGCGG